>JAKLFN010000229.1 GCA_022711195.1 Bacteroidota bacterium | reverse complement strand
TGTTTCAGCATAATAAAAGCCTGCCCGAAGAGCCACTTTGTTTGCCTCAGCTATTTCAGGTTTCTTGGAGAATTTCTTGTCGAAATACTGTTCGGTATATTTGAGTTTCCTGTCGAAAAGCCAGTACACCATTCCCAGCGCGAACATGTTCTTTGTTCTCAGTACAGATTTTGGATCGAGGCCAAAATCTTTCAATGCTTCCTTGACCATCGATGAAACAGGAGCATCGATAATATTATAATTTTCAAGCTTTTCTTCTGCAATGGGATCACTCTTATAGCCTGCCTTCTCGATGTTTTTGGAGGTGAAATTGTCTTTATCGAAAATAATCGTTCCTCCGGGTTTTACCCATTTTGCATTTGCCTTAATGGCAGCAGGATTCATAGCCACAAGAACATCGGCAAAGTCGCCTGGAGTATTTATTTCCGAGTGTCCGAGGTGTACCTGGAACCCGGAGACACCTCCTACGGTACCCTGTGGTGCACGGATCTCTGCGGGGTAATCGGGAAATGTCGACAGGTCGTTGCCGAAAAGGGCTGCTGTATCCGAGAACAGTGTCCCTGTAAGCTGCATACCGTCGCCGGAATCTCCTGAGAACCTGATCACTACCTCTTCTCTTTTGATTACCTGTGAATTCTTAGCCATGTGTGGAATATTATTAATGAAAGGCCTGTTAATGTAACTGGCAGATTTCTGAAATGCCAGGTTACATCTTCAGGATTCGAAAAAACATATAATTAGTGAGATATGTACATGACTTTAATCATATCCTGTTCAATTCCATATATCTGCTTTCCTGAGGTTTATATCTCCTTCAAAAAACATCTTTGCTATCTTCTCGAAGTATGGAGTATAATCGGAGACAAAAAACTGGTCTTTAGCCCTTGAACCTTTGCTCAGAAGATCATGTCGTTCAAGTTCAGCCCTGAGAGCTTCTGCCACTATTCTTGATGAGTCAACGATATCGATATTGAAGTTGAAAATTTTGCTTATCTGGTTCTTGATAATAGGATAATGAGTACAACCCAGTATCAGGGCCTGGATTCCCTTGAGTGCATCATCGGAAAGATAAGTACGGAGTATGGCATTGCTGATATCGTCGAAGATGAATCCTTCTTCGATCATTGGCACCAGCAAAGGGGTTGCCAATGAAGTTACACCGGCATCGGGAACGCTTTTGAGGATCTTATTTTCGTAGGTGCCTGAGCTGATGGTTCTTTTGGTACCGATGACACCTATCTTTTTGTAATTACGTGTCGTTAAATAGTCGACCACAGGATTTATCACATCAATAATCAGAATATTGCTGAATTCCTTTTTCAGCGTTTCGAAAGCAGAAGCAGAGGCTGAGTTACAGGCAATTAGAATAACCTTTGCGTCATTATCGATAAGGAATTCTGTGATCTTACGTGAATACTGTTTAATGGATTCTTCCGATTTATCGCCATAAGGAAGGTGGGCGGTATCGCCAAAATAAACGAGTCTTTCACCGGGCAGTATCTGTTTTATTGCCTGTGCCACAGTAAGGCCACCTACGCCTGAATCGAAAATTCCTACAGGCTTTTCATTTAACTGTTTCATAATCTAAAAAAAAGACCATCCACCTGATGGCGAATGGTCATCAGAACTTTATGGTTTATTTATTTTATTCCCAATTTTGCTTTAGCCAGGGGAAGTATATTGGTGCTTTTCGTTTCATCGAAATATAGAAGGACGCCGCTGCCTGTATCAAATACATAGACAAATCCGTTTTCCTTGCTGACATCCTTTATAGCCTTGTCGACCTTCTGCTGGATAGGAGTAAAAAGCTCAACCTGCTTATTCTGAAGCTGTTCCTGAGCATTATTCTGGAATTCCTGCATCCTTCTGTTAAGGTCAATGATTTCCTGTTCCTTGGTCTGCTTAACAATATCAGTCCAGTTTTTGCTGTCCTTTGTATATGAGTCATTCTTATTATTGAGCTCTACTGACATTAGTTCGAGAGCGTTAACCAGTTCCTGGCGGAATTTCTCAAGCTTGACAGTTGCCGAATCATATTCAGGAAGTGCCTGAACAAGCTCGTTACCATTAATATGTCCGAACTTGAGGTTCTGTGAGTATCCTGCAGATGCCGCAAAAACGACAAGGACTGCAGCAGCGATAAATCTTTTCATTTCAATAGTCTTATTTATTATGCAAAAGTAATTATTTAATTATTAATACCTAATTTTTCAAGTACCTGATCACTAATGTCATACTTTGGATTAGCGAATAGAATATTTCCTCCTGAAGCTGTATCGAAAATAACGGCATAGCTACCTTCAACGGCAATCTCTTTTATTGCCTTTAATATCTCGTCCTGCACAGGCTTTACCAGTTCTTCTCTTTTTTTGAAGAGCTCTCCCTCCATGCCAAAATACTTATTCTGAAGGTCTTTCATTTCCTTTTCCTTGGCAATAATTGCTTCCTCCCTTTTTGTTTTCATGTCCTGTGACAGAAGCGGGGCTTCGTTCTGATATGTTTTATACATCTGCTCAACAACGGCATAACCGTCTGCAACTTCTTTTTCCCATTGCTGTGAGAGCTTGTCGAGCTGTTCCTGGGCTGTCGTGAATGCCGGTATGTTTTTCCTGATATAGTCAGAATCAACAAAGGCATACTTCTGAGCAACAGCTGCTGCTGATGTCAGAATAAATAATCCTATGATAAATACTGCTTTTTTCATGATTGATAATTTACTTTTCATTGTTAAAACTGCTGACCTATTACAAAATGGAATTGTGATTTATTTGCTCCGGATTCGCCCGTGACCACATCGTCAAATCCATAACCCCAGTCAATCCCGAGAAGTCCGAACATCGGCAGGTTGGCTCTTAGTCCGACACCTGCAGCCCGCGGCATTTTGAAAGGATTAAATTCATTGAGTTTGTACCATGCGCGTCCTGATTCCAGGAATGCGAGTCCGTATATAGTAGCCTGCTGGTTAAGCGAAATGGGATACCTGAGCTCAAATGTAAGCTTTGAATAAACGTTGCCTGAAGGGGAAGTTGTTTTCGGATCCCTGGGAGTAAGTGATCCGTTGGTATAACCTCTCAGGGCTATTACTTCGCGGCCGTAGAAGGTGTATCCGGTCATCCCGTCACCACCGACATAGAAGTTTTCAAATGGAGAAGGCCCTATATCCTTGTTATAATGTCCGAGGTATCCGAAACCAACCCTGGCATTAAGAACAAGCTTATCATTCTTTGAAATGGGGAAATAGTAGTCGGCCTTGAATGTCCACTTATGAAATTCTATCCATTTGTACTTCTCCTGGTCGGTAATATCTGCCCTGGCCATATTAGCTCCGCTTATTAAAGAGTAAGGAGGTGTTGCCTGAACTGAGAGTGTAAATGAAGAGCCGCTTCTTGGATAGATGAGGTTTGGGCTCGTAGAGAACCTTGTCAGCTTTACGTTAAGGCTTAACAGGTTGGAAACACCGCTTGAGAAGAGGAAAGGATAACGTGTAAAGTCGTCAAGCTTATACCTTGAATAATTAAGCTCACCGAAGATCGAGAAGAAATCGTCGGGCCATTCGAGACGTTTTCCCAGTCCCAGTGAAGCGCCATCGATAATCATCGACTCATAGTTCTCTGCTGTCTTTTTGGCTCCGTTGGTCATCACAGACCTGTAAAGAGAAACCGAGAAAGAATTGTTTTTCCTTCCGCCCAGCCACGGTTCCACGAATGAAACATTATAGGACTGGTAAACACGTC
>JAKLFN010000228.1 GCA_022711195.1 Bacteroidota bacterium | reverse complement strand
AGGGAAATATGACCTTCTCTGGGGACGAGACGAATGCCTTCTGCCAGCACTGGCCCTTGGATGTAAAGGAGCAATAGGAAGTACCTATAACTATGCGGCTCCTCTCTATAATGCAATAATAAAATCATTTAACGAAGGCGACTTCATTGAAGCAAGAAAATTACAAACGAAATCGATAAACATGATACGCCTGCTGGGTAAATATGGAGGAATGGCAACAGGAAAAGCATATATGAGATATATAGGCCTCGACTGCGGGAAATTCAGGTCACCGGTAGCAAACCCGGATGAATCAATGTATCGGAACTTTGTGAATGATGTAAAACAGCTTGAAATCGATAAATACTTTTGTATGCTGTAAAACCTTCATCCGGAATGATGAAAATAAACCTTGATTCATTAGCTGAGAAATACAGAGACGAGCTTCTCACAGACATCATACCTTTCTGGGAGAATAAATCCATAGACCGCGATCACGGAGGATTCCTGACATGTCTCGACAGGGAAGGAAATGTATATGATACCGATAAGTTTATATGGCTCCAGGCACGTCAGGTGTGGATGTTCGCCTTCCTGTATAATAACCTGGAAAAGAGAGAGAAATGGCTCGAGATAGCCGGGAGAGGCGCACACTTCCTTGAAAAATACGGCCGTGATGAAAAGGGAAACTGGTACTTCTCACTGACCAGGGAAGGCAAACCTCTGACAGCTGCATATAATATTTTCTCCGATTGCTTTGCGGCAATGGCTTTTGCACAGCTGTCAAAAGCAACAGGAGAAAAGAACTTTTCTTCAATAGCAGAAAATACTTTCAGAAATATTCTGCGCAGGGCAGGAAACCCCAAAGGAATCTATAATAAGAACATCAGCGGTACACGCTCGCTGAAGGGATTCTCGCTGCCGATGATATTGTGCAACCTGACCCTCGAAATGGAACACCTTGCCGATACAGAGTTTGTGGGAGAGATGATAACCAGGTGCAAGGATGATGTGATGGAAGTTTTTTATGATGAGGCCTCCGGGCTGATCAGGGAAAACGTTAATGACGACGGGAGCTTCTCTGATACTTTCGACGGGAGGCTCATAAACCCGGGCCATGGTATCGAGGCAATGTGGTTTATAATGGATATAGCAGAGAAAACGGGCGATAATGCTTTAGCCAGGGAAGCCGCAAAAAGAACAATTGATATACTGAAATACGGATGGGATGAAAAGGATGGAGGGATTTTTTATTTCCTCGATATTAAAAACTCTCCCCTTCAGCAGCTTGAGTGGGACCAGAAATTATGGTGGGTTCATGTGGAAGCTCTTGTAAGCCTGGTTAAAGGATATAAGCACACCGGGAATCAGGAATGCCTGAGATGGTTTAAAAAAGTGCACGATTATACATGGTCGCATTTTCCTGATCCTGAATACGGAGAGTGGTTTGGATACCTGAACAGAAGAGGAGAGGTGCTGCTACCACTCAAAGGCGGCAAATGGAAAGGGTGTTTCCATATTCCACGCGGACTATATCATGTCTGGAAAACATTGGATAAAATAAATTTAAAATAATAATACCCTTTGTGCTCTTCGTGTGTACTTTGTGTCCTTTGTGGTTAGAAATGAAATTAACCACAAAGAGCACTAAGTTAAACCACAAAGAACACTAAGGAAGAAATATGAAAGCAGTGTTGAAAAATAAATCCTGGTACCCGTGGCTGGTTGTCGGGCTCCTTTGGGGAGTGGCGCTGCTGAACTACATGGACAGACAGATGCTGTCGACCATGAAATCGGCGATAATGATCGATATTCATGAACTGGAGAAAGCAGAGAATTTTGGCCGTCTGATGGCAGTTTTCCTGTGGATCTACGGATTAATGTCGCCGATGGCCGGCCTGGTTGCGGACAGGATAAACCGTAAATGGCTCATAACCTGCAGCCTGGCTGTATGGTCGCTGGTAACACTTACAATGGGCTATGCCACAACATTTAACCAGCTTCTTGTCCTTCGTGCACTGATGGGAGTCAGTGAGGCTCTTTATATACCCGCAGGGCTTGCCCTTATTGCAGATTACCACCGCGGAAACACACGTTCGCTGGCAATAGGTATCCATATGACGGGATTATATGTCGGTCAGGCCCTGGGCGGTTTCGGAGCTACCGTTGCCGCCACATGGTCGTGGCAGACAGCTTTCCAGAGCTTTGGACTGGCAGGTGTTGTATATGGCATTATCCTCATTCTTTTTCTGCATGAGAAGAGAACTGATGAGACAAAACCTTCAGGAGAAGAGCTTCACGGCACAGGTCCCAGCTCCGCAGTCAGAAGCCTCGGTCTGCTGCTGGGGACAATAAGCTTCTGGGTGATACTTTTCTATTTTGCTGTGCCAAGCCTCCCGGGATGGGCAGTAAAGAACTGGCTGCCAACACTCTTCTCATCGGCACTTGACATAGAGATGTCAAAAGCAGGTCCTCTGAGTACCATTACCATTGCATTTTCATCTTTCGCCGGAGTTATCACAGGAGGGATCATCGCCGACAGATGGATAGCAAAGAACCTCAGGGGACGAATATATACAGGTGCGATTGGATTGTCGCTGACCGTGCCGGCATTATTCCTGACAGGTCTCAGCACCGATCTTGCAGGTATCCTCGCAGGAGGAATACTCTTCGGTGTAGGATTCGGCATGTTCGATGCCAATAACATGCCTATACTGTGTCAGTTCGTATCGCCGAGGCACAGGGCAGCAGGCTACGGGCTGATGAACATGACCGGGGTATTTGCGGGAGCGATAATAACCCAGCTGCTCGGCAGATCGACCGATGCAGGAAACCTGGGAAGAGATCTGGCGCTGCTGGCAATACCTGTAGCGGTTGCAGTTATACTTTTATTGGTTTCATTGAAACCAAAATTTGCGGATAAAACGGAAGATTAGTAATTGAAAAAGATAGCAGCAATAGTATTCGAGAATGACAGAGGGGAGCTTCTTCTTTACCTTCGCGATAACAAACCCGGTATTCCCTTTCCTCTTCACTGGGACCTTTTCGGAGGTCATGTTGAAGAGGGTGAGACGCCTGAGGAAGCGCTGGTACGGGAGGTAAAGGAGGAACTGGGTTATGACCTTAAGGAGTACACTTTTTTCCGGAGATATGAATGTCTGGAAGGCGATGCATACCCGAATGTAAAATATATTTATTCTGGAAAGATCAACATTCCTATCGAAAAGATAACGCTGTACGAGGGTGACCATGCAGAATATATTTCCCGCGAAAAGGTGGCTGGTCTGCGTTTTGCCAACATCCTGAAAGAGATAGTCAGTGATTATCTAGGGAGTCAACGGCTTTGACTTCAACCCGCTCCGGGGTTGAGGAAGCCGGCGTGATATACTGAAAAAGATTTTAAAGCAATTATTTTGGATAAAGAAAAAAACGCTTATTTTTGCACCGCATAAAGTTTGGTGCGGTAGTTCAGTTGGTTAGAATATCGGCCTGTCACGCCGGAGGTCGCGGGTTCGAGTCCCGTCCGCACCGCGAAACAATAAAGTTAAGCCCCTGTAAATAAGGGGCTTATTTATTTTATATAGTGGCTTTTGTGCAACGGATGTGACAGCGAGGCCGGGATCTGGTCAATTTTTAACTGTTTCGATCAGGACGTATCCCGGATAGGGAACACCTCTACGGTCCGGACCACCTGTTAAATGATCAGCATAAAACGTATCTTTTTAAAGAGTTCCTGAAGGAATGGCAGTAATTCTTTTTATATAAAA
>JAKLFN010000227.1 GCA_022711195.1 Bacteroidota bacterium | reverse complement strand
CCCAAGACCCAGGACCCAGGACCCTCACTTAGTCATAAATTTCCAGGTGACAGTGCCAATATTGTCGGGTTTGCCCTTTTCAGCCCTGGAAATGGTTCCTTTTAATTTGCCCTTCTTATCTGGCTCAACTTTTATTTCGCGCCATGACAGTAATCCTTTTTCATAATCAAATGTCTCACCGTCATCATCATACAAGAGATATGATCCCGGTCTGGTTCCGTAATATCTGATCTCCAGGTCGAATTTCTCTCCGGGAGCCGGTGCATGAAGCATTGGAGGCATCATGGGGATTATGCCTCCGTCTTTAACAAATACAGGTATCTTCTCCAGTCCGGGTGTGACTTTTATTATTTCACCGCTCCCGGCATAAGCTCCTGTGTAGAAGTCGTACCATTTTCCTTCAGGAAGGACCACATCGCGTGTCTTCTGCCCGGCAATGAGAGGTGCCACAAGAAGATATTCTCCGGCCATGTACTGATCCTTTATTTCTTTCGTCACGGCTTCGGCATAGGGATTCTCATCGAGGTTTGCATTCTTCAGTTCTGCCTTTGCCTGCATTGAGAACCCTGGCTCAAGGCTCATTCCCCTGAAAGGCGGGATTCCATCGAAATGGTACCTGGCGAACTCGGTATAGAAATATGGCATGAGCTGCATTCTCAGCAGGGCAATATCCCTTGCCTCTTTTTCCACCTCAGGGAACGACCATGGTTTTGTGCCGCTCGACCAGGCGTTGATCATCGCCATGGGAGAAAAGACTACACTCTGTATTCTTCGTATCCACTCTTCTGCACTCTTTGAATTTCTAACTTCCGGTGTCCATAGAACACCACTGAATCCGCTGTTTATAAGTGCAGTGATAAAGTCTTCGTGGCTGTAATAATCGTTATATATCACATATGGAAAGGAAACTCCCCCTCCGTTTGATGCACGCACCAGGCCGTAAGTCCTGGTGTTATTTTTTCTGTATATCTCCGTGGTCATACTCTGGAGAAGCAGGCCATAAGTCTGTCTCATCTGTTCAGCGGTGATGCCCGAAGGAAATTTTGCCACATCGGGCCAAAGCCAGTGATCATAGCCATCACATTCATCGATCTTGTAACCGCTGATACCTATACTTACCTGGCTTTTAACAAGCTGTTTCATGAGAATCTCCCTGGCTCTCTCTATTGAAAGATCGGGTACGATACCACCCCAAACTGTGTGTGTGCCTGAATAGGGGAGTATCTCCTCATAAACAGGTGATTTTGATGAAATATAAGGGTTTGTCCAAAGATTAATATGTATTCCCCTTTCTTTCATCGTCTTAACGAATCTCTCAGGATCGGGGAATCTTGAGGTGTCCCATTCAAATGAACATGGATATGCCCTGCTCTGCCAGCCAGGTTCAAGACCTATAAAGTCGAGAGGAAATCCTTTTTCTGAGAACATTTCTGCTTCTTTTTCTACCTGTCCGGATGTATAGAGTGTGGGCACACGTTGTGTAAAACCGAGTCCCCAGCGTGGAGGCAGGCAGCCGCCGCCTGAAAAGAGATTAAATCTTCGGACGGCATCCATGGCCGTCGGACCGGAAAATATGAATATTTCAACGCCCGGTGCCGGGACAAAAATTTCTACAGCGTCGGAATATGGCCTTGAAGACCATTTCTTATCAGTGTTGCGGTCACGTTCAGCAGGAGCCTCCGGACTATCCTTTCTGACTCCTGTGCCTGCATAAACAGTCAGGTATCGTGCAGAGTTGATGAAAACGCCATAACCGCGGTCTGACACATAGAAAGGAACCGGGGCATGTGTTCGTCCGTTATCCGTTCCACCGTAATGATCGACGTGGAGCTGAAGTATCCTGCCCCGCTGGTGTACTGTTTTGAAATTCAAACCGAATCCGAAAATCTGTTCTCCTCTTTCCAGAGGGAACCGCAGGAAGGTTTTTCCGTCTGCCACCTCACCTGCAATATCTTCTTCATTAAGAGGAAATATTGCATCTCCCATTTTTGTGAGCCCTTCAGTAAATGGTTTTGTTCCTGAAGCCTTTATCAGATCAAAATTTTCAGGAGAGCCAATGACCGATCTCCATACTCCCGGTGCAACTGGCGTCCATAAATTATCCTGCCCTATAGATGCGAAAGGGAGTATAAATAACAGCAGAAATAACATTGAAATGATCTTTCCGTTTCTCTTCATCATAAAAGGTTATATTAAAGAAATTCACTTAACAAATTAGTTCTGAAACAAAAGTATATTAAACCTTCAAAATGCATGTTAAAAAAGGTTAAAGGGTCTCCGCCGGAAAAAAAGCACGCTTTTTGTATGTGTACGTTAACGGAATTAAAGTATTTTTACGATGATCCCCCTTTAGACAGGTTTAAGGGGCATAAATAGCTTAACACTTAAACAGATAAAACTATGACAACCAGAAGAAATTTCGTAAGAACAGCGGCTCTTGGTGCAGCAGGAGTAGCATTCACAGCAAAAAGCTACGGCCGTATACTCGGTGCAAACGACCGTATACGGGTAGGGATAGTCGGTTTTTCGGATCGTTTCAGGCAGTCCCTGCTTCCTTCCTTCACAAGTCTGAAAGGTGAATTAAATTTTGAGTTCACGGCTCTTTCTGACCTGTGGAGCATGAGGAGAGAAGATGCTGATAAATTTTTCAAGGCACAGGGTATAAACCTTCGTCTTGCAAGAAACAACGATGAGCTTTACAGCGGAAAAGATACCGACGCAGTGATCATAAGCACAGCCGATTTCCAGCATGCGCTTCATTGTGCCGAAGCTGTTAATGCAGGGCGTGATGCTTATGTTGAAAAACCTTTTGCTGAAACGATGGCCGATGCAAGGGTTGCACGTGCAGCTGTTGAGAAGACCGGTAAGATTGTACAGATAGGATCGCAGCGCAGAAGCGCTCCCAACTATATTGCAGCAAACGAATATATCAATTCAGGAAAATTCGGAAAGATCGTAATGGTTGAAATGACATGGAACGTCAACCAGCCAGGCAGATGGAGAAGACCCGGTGTCGTTCCTATGCTTAAGGAAGCCGATACTGACTGGACAAGATACCAGATGAACCGCGCAAAAGCAGCATTCGACCCGAGAAAATATCTTGAATTCAGGCTCTTCTGGCCTTATTCCTCAGGTATACCCGGACAGTGGATGGCACACCAGATCGATACGGTACACTGGTTCACAGGCATTGCACATCCGAAGAGCGTGGCAGCCAACGGAGGCATTTATCTCTGGAAAGACGGCAGATCGAACTTCGACACCATGACAGCCGTTATGGAATATGTCGATCCGGCAAAACCAGATGCAGCATTCCAGGTAGTATATTCATCCAGGTTCACCAACTCGGCAGGCGGAACCAAGGAATACTATTATTCAAACGGAGGTATGCTGAACCTCGACACCAATAAGATCACCCCCGAAGGAGGACTTACAGAGCGTGAAGCAAAAGCCATGAATATGAAAGCCAACCTGCTTGAGCCTTTTGAACTCCCGGGTATGAAAATTGAAACAAACGCCAACACTGGCGGCGATCCTATGACAACAGCACACATGAGGAACTGGATGGAGTGTGTTCGCGACCGTAAGAAGCCTCATGCTGATGTGGTTGCAGGATATAACCATGCTATTGCATGTATCATGTGTACTGCAGCACTCAGAACTGGCGAAAAAGCATCTTTCGATGAGAAAACACAGGAGGTGCTGGCAGGAGGAAAAGTATTCCAGTATTAATTCTTAAAAATCTTATTAT
>JAKLFN010000226.1 GCA_022711195.1 Bacteroidota bacterium | reverse complement strand
AATCCACCAGCCCTGTATCTTCCCTCACCCCATAGGCTACAGGTTTGTAAAGGATTCCGGATGAGTTCACCGGAGAACCATGTGAAAGATGTCCGCCATGAGCCAGGTTCAGCCCCATAAAAGTATCTCCGGGCCTGAGAACAGTCAGGAACACAGCCATATTAGCCTGTGCCCCCGAGTGTGGCTGTACATTAGCATATTCCGCATCGAAGAGCTTCCTGAGCCTGTCGATAGCTGTCTGCTCAGCCATATCGACAACTTCACAGCCTCCGTAATAGCGAGCGCCGGGATACCCTTCGGCATATTTATTTGTCAGTACTGAGCCCATTGCCTCCAGTACCTGGGGACTTACGAAGTTCTCGGAAGCAATAAGCTCAATGCCGTTTAGCTGACGTTGTCTTTCCTTTTCGATGATATCAAAAATCAAAGTATCTCTTTTCATAATATAATTGGGTTAGTCATTATTCTTCCGAAAATTGTATAAGCATCTCACGGTAGGTGGTAAAGATCCTCGACTTGGAAATGAAACCAACATAGTAACCATTATCCAGCACCGGCAGGTTCCATGCCCCGGTTTTTCTGAAAGCTTCCATAAGTGTTCCGATGTTTTCTTTCTTGTCGATATATGATGGGGGGATAGTCATAACATCCCTGACATGGATTGTCTCATAAAGCTCAGGATTGAACATCACTTCTCTTACATCATCGAGCGAAACCACGCCTTCAAGAATATTGAATTCATCAACAACAGGAAACAGGTTCCGTTTCGATTTCGAGATAACCTTTACAAGGTCGCCAAGAGTATCGCCCGATTTTACCCTTATCAGGTCTGTCTCAATTTCCTTCTTCCAGTCCATCTGAGTCAGGACAGCCTTATCCTTGTCGTGTGTGATAAGTTCTCCTTTGTCGGCAAGCCTGACATGGTAAATGGAATGCTTCTCAAATCCCCTCACAGTTATGAAAGCGATAGTTGAGGTTATGATCAGTGGGATGAGGAGGTCATAACCGCCTGTAATTTCGGCGATTAGAAAGATAGCCGTCAGGGGTGCATGCATTACTCCTGCCATGGTACCTGCCATACCGGCAAGTACGAATCTGTTGTCGGGCAGGTTTACAGCGAAGAACCTGTTCAGCAGGCCTGCGATCATAAACCCGTTAACACCGCCAAGGAAGAGAGTGGGTGCAAAAATACCTCCCACACCACCTGCCCCGTTTGTTGAGCTGCTGGCAAAAACTTTCAGGATGACAATTGCAGCCAGGAAGAGCATGAAGCCTGCAAAATTGCCCGTGATATCACTGAATATCCCGCTGCCTGCAAAAGAGACAAGATCGCCCTTCATCAGATAACTAATCGAATCATAGCCTTCACCATAAAGCGGCGGGAGGAGGAAAATAAGTGATCCCAGTATTATTCCTCCTGCAAAAAGTCGTACATAAATATTGCTGATCTTCTCATAGATGTGCTCGATATATATAGTCATCTTGGAGAAGTAAAGCGAAATCAGGCCCGATGCCACACCAAGAACGATATACCAGGGTATATTCGAAATATTAAAGGCCTCACGTACGGTGAAACTAAGCAGCACCCTGTCGCCCATCAGAAAATATGCCACTGTGGCAGCAGTCACTGAAGATATCAGAAGTGGAACAATTGATGATATCGTCAGGTCGAGCATAAGTATCTCGAGGGTGAATATAATGCCGGCTATGGGAGCTTTGAAGATCCCTGCTATTGCGCCGGCAGCCCCGCAGCCGATAAGCAGAGTTACGTTTCTGTAATTCATCTTAAAGAACCGGCCCAGCACCGATCCGATTGAAGATCCTGTAAGTACTATCGGAGCCTCTGCTCCCACTGATCCTCCGAAACCAATTGTTAGAGTGCCGGCTGCAACTGATGACCATGTGTTATGCGTCTTCAGGTAACTCTTCTTCCTCGAAATAGCAAATAATATCCTGCTTATCCCGTGGCTGATATTGTCCTTTACAACATATTTTACCAGGAGGACTGTCAGTAACATTCCTATTACAGGGTATGCCAGGTACAGGTAACTGCCCGATTCGGCTGAGATGCCTTCGGTAAGGATTTTATGCGTATAATGTATGGAATTTTTCAGGAGTGCAGCTGCCAGTGCGCTCAGAAGGCCTACCAGGAAGCTTACCAGGTAAACCAGCTTGACCTGGTCAAAAAATTCAATGCCGGGATGTAATAACCTGTTGAAAAACCTGTTTCTGAACATATATGCAAATATAAAAACATTACTTTTGAATGATGCTGCGATTTACATATATCGCTATAATCCTTCTAGTGCAATTATCCCTGCTTAATGCACAGCCAGACGTCGATCCGCCTGTGAGCCCGGTTATTGACCTGGTCTCGGTAGATCATTCGACCAGCTATGTTTCCATTTCATGGATAAGAAGTCCGTCGACCGATGTATCGGCATATGTGATATACCTTTTTAAAAACGGTAGAGGATTCGATATCGACACCATCTATGATCCCTCGGCCGACAGCTATATTTATACCGGATCGGGCTCCAGGTATTTCAGCGAATCATTTGTTGTTGCTGCTGTCGACACTGCAGGAAATATCAGCCCCCTTTCCCTCCCTCCACTTAATACTATCCATGTATCAGCCAGGATCGACACCTGTAATAAAACCATAACAGTATCATGGAACGGTTATCCTTCTGTTCCCCGGCAGGTACTTGGTTACTCACTCTTTGCTTCAGTAAACGGGGAGCCTTTTTCCGAGCTGGCACAGGCAGAGCCCGGTAAAGAAAGCCTGACTGTCAATGATTTTTACGTCGATTCTGAATATATCTTCTTTGTCAGGGCCTCTCTGACAGGAGGAAGTTTCTCAGGATCAAACGAAACCCCGATTAATACGAAGATGCAGAGACCCCCCGGCTGGATCAATGCCGACTATGCAACAGTAACACCTGAAAATGAGATACAACTCTCATTCACCATCGATCCTCTTTCTGAGATCTCCAGCTACGTGCTTGAAAAAAAGACCGGATCGTCCGGTGACTTTTCGGCTTTGTACACTATTAACAGCAGCGGCAAGAAATTGCTTTATTCCGACAACAAGGCAGATATCTCAATGGTTAACACCTACAGGCTGAGAGCGTTGAATAACTGCAATAATACAACGACCATTTCGAACATAACCTCGAACATCGTCCTGATGGCAGAAAAAAATGAGAATGAAATCGTCTTACGATGGAATAAATACAGGGAATGGACCGGGATAAATGATTCTTATATTTTATTTATAAATACCGGGAGCAGCTTCTCCGAAAGGTATTCACTTCCCGGAAATGATACAACGTTCACCATCCCCTATTCTTCGTTGATGTACGAAGCATCATTAAAAAATATTTGCTTTATTATAAAAGCTATGGAAGGTATAAATCCTTACGGCGATAATGGTATGAGCAGTTCGTGCCAGGCCTGCATTCAGGTTACCGAGAGGATCACTGTACCGACGATTTTTACACCCGACAACAACTCTCTGAATGATCTTTTTGCTCCCTCTTTATCGTTTACTCCTCTTTCGTACAAGCTCGTTATCACTGACAAAAAAAGGCGGGTAGTCTTTGAAACGGGAAACTTCTCTGAATCATGGGACGGCTCACTTAACGGTCAGCTGCAGCCTGAAGGAGTTTACCTCTGGTTCCTGAATGTACGTACGCCCTCAGGCCAGGAAATTGTCAGAACTGGAACTGTAACACTGATACACGGACGCTG
>JAKLFN010000225.1 GCA_022711195.1 Bacteroidota bacterium | reverse complement strand
CGGCGCTGCATATAACCTTACATCAGGAAGCGGTAACATTATTATTGGAACCGATGCTGGCGCTAACGAAACATCTGTCTCAAACCGGCTTTACATAGAGAATTCTCCAGCCGGCCCGACAGGAGCGCTGATATATGGCCAGTTCGATAACAATTATCTGCGTTTTAATGCCAATACGGATATCTACGGAAATCTTGCCATAGGAAAATCTTCTCCTGCAACAAAACTCGATATTACCGGCGGTAACTGGAATGTCTCTACTGCCGAAGGTGACTTCAGGATAGGTGACGGAAGCTACAGATTTAAAATAGGCGTTGCCAACGCAGGCGGCGGAGCAGGTGATGTAAGGCTGAATGCACACGGAGGGACCAACAGGCTCATCTTCGGAGGCGGTGGCAACGATGTCCTTCAGGTCACCTCTGCTGATGTATTGCCCTGGATAACAAATACATCATCACTTGGTTCATCAACACTGCGATGGACTGCAGTTTATGCAACCAACGGAACCATCCAGACTTCTGATGCAAGGTTAAAGGAGGACATTTCTGAGATAAGCTATGGACTCGCATCGCTGCTGAAACTTATTCCGGTCAGCTATAGATGGAAAGATGATCCGTCACAAAAAGAGCATCTCGGCCTTATAGCCCAGGATGTGGAGAAGATCATTTCAGAGGTTGTAGATAAAGGTTCAGATGCCTCTCAGACAATGGGTATAAATTACTCAGAACTTGTTCCTGTGCTTATCAGAAGCATCCAGGAGCAGCAGCAGCAGATCGACGAGCTTAAGTCATTGGTAGAGAAATTAGCTTCGGAAAGGTAAGGAGTGGGAGACAAGGAACGAAGTGACTCGAATTACGCTGCCTGACGCCTGACGCCCGACACCGGACGCCTGACGCCTGTCGCCTGACGTCTTACATTCGTCAAAAAAACTTGACACGCATTCACATTTATCCTAAATTTATAGGATATAGCTAGTTTTCAACCAGTTGTTTAACCAGGCCGTTGCGCCTCTGTGCCATTGTGCCGCTGCGCCGCTGAGCCTTTTACGCCGTTCACCCATGAAACCAAAACTCTCCCTCTTGTATCTTTGGTCTTTTATCTTTGGTCTTGCCCTGTGCACTGAGCCCTCCGCCCTGAGCCAAATCCCGCAGGGATTTAATTTCCAGGCCATCGCCCGCGACGGATCAGGAAATCCGATCGCAAATACAGCCCTACCTGTAAGGATCACTATCCAGGCTGATTCCCTGGGAACAACTATCCTTTGGCAGGAGGTACATGCCTCCATAACCTCAAACAGCTACGGGCTCATAAACCTGGTAATAGGCAGGGGCGCCAGGCAGGCATCAAGCACTGTCGCCCTGTTCAGCGATATCGACTGGACGGTAACGCCGAAGTTCATAAAGACAGAGATCTTTTATGATACTGATTACCTGACCATGGGTGTTTCGAGGCTATGGTCGGTACCTTATGCTACAGTAGCGGGTAATCTTGCCGGATCGGTTAAAAAGCTTTCTGTGGAAGGTGAAACCTCATTATATGACGAGGCTCTTTTTGAGGTAAAGAACAAGAACGGGCAGACGATATTTGCTGTATATAATGAAGGTGTGAGGATATATGTCGATGACGGGGCTAAAGGACCAAAGGGCGGTTTTGCAGTCGGAGGCTTTGACATGACCAAGGCTACAAAGAGGGAATACTTTGTTGTATCTGACGACAGTGTTAGGATCTATCTCGATAGTAATCCATTGACAAAAGGTAAGAAATCGGGTTTTGCAGTCGGCGGCTATGATATTTCGAAGGGTATCATACAGAACTATCTTGATATAAGCGATGACAGCGTCAGAATATATATCGACTCAAATCCTGCAACTAAAAGTGTCAAAGGGGGGTTTGCAGTTGGGGGCTATGATATGACGAAGAATCCGGTAGATCAATATCTTAGAGTTACACGAGACAGTACCAGAATATATGTGAATAATGAAGAATCAAAAGGGTTAAAAGGCGGATTTGCCGTCGGAGGTTTTGATGCCACAAAAGGAACTCCGACATCATTTACTTCTTTAACTCCTAAAAACTATTTTATCGGTCATGAAGGCGGTATGGAACTGACAGAAGGCTTATATAATTCCACAATGGGATACCAGAGCGGGAAAAATATAACATCCGGGGGCAGCAATGCTTTTCTGGGATATCAGAGCGGCTTCAACAATAACACTGGTAAAGGAAATCTTTTTCTGGGTTATCAGTCGGGATATTCGACAAGCGGCGGTAATTATAATTCTTTTGTGGGATATCAGAGCGGCTTCAGTAACGCTTCAGGCCTTTATAATTCATTTCTGGGCTCATTTTCGGGTTACAGCAATGTAAATGGAAGCTTCAATACCTTTGTCGGTGATTCTGTAGGATATTATAACACATCAGGAAGCGAAAACACTTTTATCGGTGACCGTGCCGGCAAAAAGAACGAAAGCGGCGCAAGGAACGTCTTTATCGGGAACCTTGCAGGATATTCAAATACCTGGGGCGACTCCTGTGTTTTTATAGGTACAAAAAGCGGGTTCTCAAATCAGGCTGGCCGGTCAAATGTCTTCATCGGCAATAAAAGCGGTTACTCCGATGCGTATTCAATAAACAATGTCTTTATCGGGAACAATTCCGGATTCGCTAATGCAGGTGGATTCGATAATGTCTTTATTGGCAATAAAAGCGGCTATTCGAATACTACCGGGGCGGAAAATATTTTTATCGGAAATAAGAGCGGTTATTCAAATACAAATGCACTCAATAATGTTTTTCTCGGAAATTATTCAGGATTCTCAAATACAACTGGAACAGAAAATATATTTATTGGGAACAGTACAGGTCATAAGAATCAGGAAGGTGATTATGACGTTTTTGTCGGCCACAGGGCTGGATTTAATAACTCCACAGGTGATTATAATGTCTTTATGGGTTACAAAGCAGGGGAGGCAAATACAACAGGATACTCAAGCATCTATATCGGGCATAAGGCAGGGATGCTGAATACGACAGGCAGCGCCAACGTTTTTATCGGCGATGGTGCAGGGGAGAAGAATACCAGCGGTGATGTCAATGTATTCATGGGAATGTTCGCAGGTTTTTCAAATACTATAGGAAGGTATAATGTTTTTATCGGTGCCAGGTCAGGTGAGTATAATGAAACTGGAGAATATAATGTCTTCATGGGTACCTATGCAGGCAACTCAAATTCATCCGGAAAATACAATGTCTTCATAGGAATGTTTGCCGGGAAGGATAATTCAACAGGATCGTATAACACTTTCCTGGGAGAGGGTGCCGGAAGTGTCAATACGACAGGCCAGGTAAATACTTTCCTTGGTTTTGGTGCAGGAGGGTCTAACATCGACGGTAATAATAATGTATTTGTGGGGCCCGGAGCCGGAGCCTCTAATAAAGATGGAACCGATAATGTTTGTATCGGACCTTACTCAGGAATGTTCAATGTGAGCGGCACCAAAAATGTCTTTATCGGGAACTATGCAGGCCGTGATGAAACAGGAAGCAATAAATTATATATTTCAAACACTACTACTAATCCTTCAAATACGTTGATATACGGTGAATTCGATACTTCCGTGCTCAGACTCAATGCACTCACCTCAATCCGTGATGCTCTCATTCTGCAACCTCGTGCAACAGCGCCGGCCACACCCGAAAAAGGCATGATGTATTTCGACTCTGCCGATGACAGGCTCAAAGTATACGATGGTACAACATGGAGAACAATAGCCTGGTAAAGTGTTAACCGTCACTGCTTG
>JAKLFN010000224.1 GCA_022711195.1 Bacteroidota bacterium | reverse complement strand
AGACTTTTATTCTTGTATTAAGGCCCGTGTTCCCGGCGATGAAATCTGTATCTCCGTCCCTGTCAATATCGGCAGGGTATAATACGTTCCACCAGCCTTCAGTGTCTTGCAGCCCCGCTGATTCTGTTATTTCTTCAAGCTTTCCTCCTGTGTTTTTAAAAATCCTGATCTTCATCCATTCTCCGGCAATAACAAGATCGGGCTTCATATCAGCATTAATATCTGCCCAGAAAGCATCAGTCACCATGCCAGAGGCAGTAAGCGATGAGCTGTATTTTCCGGTTACATCGGAGAAAAATCCTTTTCCGTTATTTTCCAGGATAAAGCTTCGTGGAGCCATGGGGTATTTCTCCGGAACAAGCCTGCCCCCGACAAACAGATCATTATCCCCGTCTCCGTCGATATCAGCTGCTTTAACACATGAACCGCTGGCTGTCATTTCAGGCAATCTGTCAACTGTCTTTGTAAAGTGGCCGGAGCCATCATTGAGGTACAGCCTGTCGTGAAGCTCAGGTGAAGAAGGGCTGAATTCGTTTCCACCGCTTACAACATACAGATCCGGATCTGAGTCACCATCGGCATCAAAGAAAAGGGCATCAGTATCCTCGCAGTTTTTATCATCTGTAAAACACTGTTGTTCTGATTCATTGAAGGAGCCATTCCTGTTTTGAATGTAAAGTGCTCCCGCTGAGCCTTTAGCTCCGCAGAAATACAGGTCTTCCAGCCCATCCCGGTTCACATCGGCCTTTGCAATTTTTGGACCCTGGGTTGATAGAAAATGAGGAAGAAGAATCTGTTTCCTGAAATCGACATAGTCATTTTCGGTATGACGGAAATTCAGTATGTTGTTATTCTCTGTGACAAGAAGCGGAGCCGCATGCGTTTCATTTGTTTCTGTTGCAGGTTCTGCTTCTTTGTTGTTCAGGGTAATAGTCTGATTTACAGAAATATTATTTATGGTCTGCTCAAGAAGGTCAGGCCAGATAACCCTCAGCTCATCTATCTTTTCGACTTTTCCGATACCAAATATAAGTTCATGGTTCATCGATGACATATAGCCTCTTGAGGGCTGGAGCTCCTGCACCTGCAGTTTGTCTCCATACTTTATCTCAACCCTTGCACCAATTCCTCCCTTGTTAAGGCCTGTACCCCTGAATTTGATTTTCAGGAAATTATTTCCTGTTATTTTTTCCGAATTATTCCTGTATATTCCTGCGTAACCGTTGATTACACTTGTGACGATGTCGGGATCGCCATCATTGTCAAGATCAGCATAGACTGTTCCGTTTGATAATGAAGGCGACTCATCTCCCCATGTGTCTGTTACATTTGAAAATGTGTAATCGCCATTGTTACGGTATATATAGTTTTTCAGGATAGTAGGGGGGATCTTCTGAAGCACTTCCAGCTTCGACATGTGCGTCATGCCCTTCTGTTGTCTTGACATCTGCCTGACAGAAACCATGAGGGCATCCATGTATGTGCTGTTCCTGCCATACCCGTTGCTGATATAAAGGTCCTTAAGTCCGTCATTATCAAGATCGCAGAATAGAGGGGACCAGCTCCAGTTTGTGGCTATTATTTCTGCATACTGACCTATGTCGGTAAAGTACCTGCCACCGTTATTTAACTGCAGCATGTTCCTTGTTGTCTGGTTATAGAAACCGGTCCTTTTCAGAACACTGTAGGCATCATAGTTATCTGGACCGGCAACAAGTTTGTTCTCATAATTATCTTCTGGATCCATGTCAAGGGTAAAGAGATCGATGTTTCCGTCATTGTTGAAGTCAGCGGCATCATTCCCCATCGATGACAAAGAAACGTGGTCAAAATAATTCTCCAGTTCTTCCCTGAAAGTGCCATCTTTCTGGTTTATATAGAAATAGTCCTGCTCTGAATAATCATTGCAGATATAGATATCAGGCCATTTGTCGTTATTGAAATCAGCAATCGCCAGACCAAGCCCGAAATTCATTATGTTGGTTCTGATGCCTGCTTCCTCATTTGCAGGCACAAACCTGTCGCCAAGATTTTTGAAAAGCTTATGCTCAAATTTGACGTCATGCATTCTTTTCTGGGCCGAGTCGGGATGTGCAAACCTGTCGAGTGAATGATTTATGACAAACAGGTCGAGGTCTCCATCCTTGTCATAGTCAAAAAATGCACTGTGAGTAGAATAGGAATCATCCTCAATGCCCCATTTTTCAGCACATTCCGTGAAAGTGAGGTCTCCGTTATTTATGTAGAGAAGGTTTCTTCTGAATTTAGGCCGTCCATCAGTTGAGCTTACAACGTAGATATCGAGTAAGCCATCTCCGTTTATGTCAGCCATGGAAACACCTGTGTTCCAGTTACCACCACCCGTTACTCCCGCTTTCTGAGTTATTTCCTCAAATCTGAAATTGCCTTTATTCAGGTACAGTTTGCTGGGAGTCAGGTTTCCGCAGAAAAAAAGATCAGGCAGTCCATCATTATTAATGTCGCCGGCTCCGACTCCTCCTCCGTTATACATATATCCGTAATCAAGCACATTGAACTCCTCCGACTCTGTTATTGAGTTGTTGAATTCAATGCCTGTTTGATTATGATTGAGTGAGGTGAATAGTCTCTGTTCTTTTCTGTGGCAGCCGGCAAGGATAAACAGTATAAGTATCCCACAGGAAATATCAGGAAGAGGATTGCGCGATCTGATCATTTGGAAAGCAGTTTATATGTCACTATTCCTGTATTTGAGATACCTGCAAGAATATATCTTGAATTTTTTATAGTTATCATTTTCAGCGATTTAACGTCACCGATAAGCTTTAGCCCTGATACGGATTGCTGTACATATCTGAAATTTCCTTTACCGTCTCCCCTGAACAGCTGTCCGTAGTTTGCATCAATGACGCCAAGCCTGACACATGCAGTATTCTGGTTTCCTCCAAAAACAAGGTCCATCTTGCCGTCGTTGTCGTAATCAATTGTTTCAATAGCAAATACAGGAGCAAACTGAGCCTCAACAGGGAGTTGAATTTTTGTGAACCTGTTGCCGTCGTTTCTGTAAATTACTGTCTTTAGTTCTGTTACGTTGAGCACTGTTGCACCTTTAAGGTCACCTTCCTGGAAAATGTCAGTAAGCTGAGCCTCTGAATATGATTTATAATCGGGAAATTTTCGCCTCAGAACCGGGATCTGGGCTGTCATTTCGTCGCGTGTCGGCCAGGGATATGATTTCCCGTCATTGTAGAAGGTAATTACAGGATCTACTGAGCCATTGTTGTCAAAATCCTTGAATGTCATCTGCATAGGCTTTTCGGGTGAAGCCTTGAACTGGGAATTTGTTCCCCAGTTTCCGGCAATAAGGTCCTGATCACCATCCTTGTCAATATCTGCAGTTTCAATCCTGTTCCAGAGCCCGCCTTCCGGCTTCTGAAAATAAGTTTTTGTCGCCTCAGTGAGTTTCTTTCCTTTATCATTGATGAATACTCGTAACGGCATAAATTCCCCGCAGATAATAAGATCCGGCCATGCATCCTTATTAAGGTCTGTCCAAACTGCATCGGTAACCATACCTCCCCCTGAAAGTTCAGGGATAAGAGCATCAAGGTTATTGATGAATTTTCCCTTCCCGTCATTAATGAGAAGAAAGGATTTCTGAGGTTTGGGATATTCTCCCGGGATCAGTCTTCCCCCGACAAAAAGATCAATATCTCCGTCTTTATCAAAATCGGCAGGTTCAACGCATGATGTAGAAGCAGGCATGGGGGGCAGTGCATCCGGGCGTCTTGCGAACCTTCCGGAACCGGAATTGAAATAGATGCGGTCCTGGAGGGCCG
>JAKLFN010000223.1 GCA_022711195.1 Bacteroidota bacterium | reverse complement strand
ATGAAAAGGAAAAGGCAATACCTTATCTCGAAGCAGCAGTAAAAAACGCCGTTTATGACGCTAAATCAAGGTCGTTCAAGGAAAAAAGAGCGCCGCTTGATGCCTATTTCTACCTCGGCAAAGCTTATATGATAAATAACGATCTTGAGAAAGGACTTAACACACTTCAGACTTTCTCCAACCTGGCCAGGGAAACACAGAAAAAGGGGGGAATAGAGAACCTCGAATTTGTGGATCAGCAGATACTGGCCTGCAAAAATGCCATCAGGATGGTAGAAAACCCGGTCCCCATGACCAGGAAGAAGCTTGGTACAGGTTTCAGCCAGGGCTCCATGAATGAAAATCCTGCAGTAAGCTTTGACGGTAACACAATAGTATTTACAGAACGCAGAGGCCTCGTTAATGTCATCCTCTTTTCAAAAAGAATCAGGGGAAGATGGCAGAATCCTGTCGAGATCACTGACCAGCTAAAGGCGGGCGAAGACTGTTCATCATGCTCCCTCAACAACGACGGAACTGTTCTCTACCTGTACAAAAATGATATGTTCGATGGAAACATTTACAGGTCAGAATATGTAAATGGAGAATGGACTCCAATTGTGAAGCTCAATAAGAATATCAATACAAAATATTATGAGTCACATGCTTCAGTCTCTGCCGACGGCAAACGACTCTTTTTTACAAGCAACAGGGAAGGCGGGGAAGGTGGACTCGATATCTTTATGTCGGAACTCGATGCAACGGGCGACTGGGGAGTACCTGTAAACCTTGGCCCCGGCATCAATACACCCTACAACGAGGATAATCCATTCGTAACAGCCGGCGATACAGCTCTCTTCTTCTGCTCTGAAGGACATACTTCAATGGGTGGATATGATAATTTCATGAGCAGGAAGAAAAACAATGAATGGAAAAAAGCCGAAAACCTGGGATACCCGATCAATACAACAGACGATGATAAATTCTTTCAGCCGGCAAACAATGGGATGAATGCCTTCTATTCAATGAAAACAGATTATAAGAAAAAAGAGATATTCTTCCTCGGGCTGGGAGGCATCGATGTAAACCAGATATACGAAATAAACGGGAAATTTGCCCTTAACGATACCCTCCTTAACCCGGGTAAACCATATAATGTACATATCATTTCCAGACCATCTGGAGATACTCTATATAAAGGAACACCAGACAAATCAACAGGCATCTATTCTATTAGCGTAGCACCGGGGAGCTTCAGGATCGCATATTCAGCCGATGGCTATTTCACCCGTACTATCGACACTACTATCGTCCAGGATAATCCGGAGCTTATGATAACTCTCGACGTAATGCTCGAGAGGGATTCAAGCCTGGTTGTCCCGGTTGTTTATGAAAAAATCAATCTTGCAGAAATACCCATTGTTGAAGCTATCGACAGCAGTATCCTGATTAAGAATATGAATGTGAGCAATGTCGATGATGTCATTGACGCTGATATCCTTTATTATACAGTCCAGGTTATGGCACTGTATAATCCAGTAGATGTCAGCTATTTCAGACATATTTCCGATATGAAGGTGATGTATAACGAAGTTGATAAATTCTACAGGTACACTACTGGCCGGCTGGCTACAAGAGAAGAAGCTGAAAAATGGAGAAGAGAATTGATAAGGAAAGGGTATCCCTCTGAGATCTTTATCAAAAAAGTCTCTAAATAATGTACCTCACGAAAAAGCTCTTCCTGCTCACAACCCTGGTAATTGCACCATTCCTTACCCTGCTCCCACAGGAAACTTCAAAAAGAGACCTGGTCAAAGCTGTCCATGAAGCAGATATATCATATTATTATGATGAAGACTATGTAAAAGCAGCCAGCCTGTATGAATCCCTGGTAAAAGAATATCCCGATAATGAGAATTTTGCTGCGAAACTGGGTATCTGCTGCCTCAATATCGATGGCAAAAGAAAAGAAGCCCTCGAACTCCTGAAGATAGCCTCCGGAAACGTTGTTGAGAACGAAAAAGATTATCTGGAGTATGGCGATAAATCTCCACTCGACACCTGGCTCTACCTGGCAGTCGCTTATCAACGAAACGACAGCCTCCTGAAAGCCCAGGAAACATTTAATATTGCAAGGAAAAGACTCGAACAGACAGATATCTTCAGACTCGACTATATCGATAACCAGATCCGCGACTGCCGGTATGCTATTGAACAAAAGAAGAAACCTCTGACGATTATCAGTACCCTCTTTGCTCCCTGGCTGGAAAGTTATCCCGGGGCCTGCAACCCTGTGCTTTCAAAAAACGACTCAGTCTTTATTTTTACACAGAAGTCAGGAGAAGAAACCCGCATTTTCTGCTCGTACAGGAACGGCGAATGGCAGCTTCCTCACGATATTACAAAACAACTGGGCGGGTACGACCATCTGTACTCCAACTCCATAACAGGCGACGGCAAACTGCTTGTCTTATATATGGATGATGGCGGTGATGGAAACCTTTACTTCTCTCTGAGGAAAGATACTACCTGGACAAAGATCAGGAATCCGGGGAAGCCAATAAATACAATCTACTGGGAATCACACGGATTCATCACTCCTGATGGAAACACTCTCTTTCTTGCCAGCAACAGGCCTGGTGGACTTGGAGACCTCGACCTGTGGAAATCAGAAAAAAATGCCGATGAACGATGGACAGATCCTGTTAACTGCGGAGAACCTTTAAATACACCATTTAACGACGATACCCCATTTTTTGATCCCGGATCCTCTGCCATGATATTCAGCTCGTCGGGACATATAAGCATGGGCGGAACTGATATCTTCAGATCAGTCTACCGCAACGGTGCATGGACAAATCCGGTTGGAATGCCTTTTGCATTCAACAATGCCGACGATAATAAATTCTATATCCTGAATAATAACGCTCCGGGCTTTGTGGCGAGCCTCTATGATGAAGAAAAACAGTCCCGGAACATTTTTGGCCTGGTAGCCATTGACCCGGCTGACGAGATAACAAGTGTAGAAGGTACACTTACATTCAGCGACGGACTGTTACCTGATGCTTCAAAATCCACCCTCAGGCTTACAGATCTTTCGGGAAAAATCCCACAGAGAATGATTCCTGTAAACAGTAACGGAACATACAGATTTGAAATAAAACCAGGAGAGTATGAGATAGAGGCTTCACATCAGGGTTATACAAAAGAAAAAATCACCATTGACCTTCCTCTCTATTTCCTCAGTCATTATATGGTGGTTAATGCTGAGTTGAAGCCTGAAAAAATTGCAGAGGGAAATTTTCTTTCAATCAAGAATGTGCTTTTCGATTTCGACAGTTACAAAATCAACGATGAAGCATTACCTGTTCTTGAATCGGTTAAGTACATAATGATCAGCAATCCTGACCTTAAGATGGAAATTGCCGGCTACACCGATTCAAAAGGCAGTAATGAATACAACCTGAAGCTTGCCGATAATCGTGCACAACAGGTAATTGATTACCTGACCTCCGCAGCCGTACCAGCAACCAGACTAATAAAGAAAGCTTTCGGAGAGTCAAACTTTGCAGCAAGGAATTCGAACAGTGACGGATCCGACAATCCTGAAGGAAGAAAATATAACAGGAGAGTCACCTTCGGTATCGTCGACTCACATGCAGGTGTTGTTCTGCGCCAGGAAACATATACACCTGAACATCTGAGGCTTGTGTCTGCCATTAAATACAGCATTATTCTTAAAAAATCAACCCGTAAGCTGCCGGAAAATTACTTCGACAATCTTGAAACAGGTGCCCGGCTCTATATCCGGACGATACCTCTTGACTCACTGTTTATTTATGCTGCAGGATTGTTCTA
>JAKLFN010000222.1 GCA_022711195.1 Bacteroidota bacterium | reverse complement strand
ACCATTATTGATGAGATAGTTTTCAGGCCTCTCTTCCGGAGAATGTTTATTTCCAGGCCGGCGCCTGCAGCCAGGCCTGCCATCATTACGGCAATCACAAGACCGGTAAGCTGGTATATGTTCCCTGCAGTTAGCTGAAGTAAAAGAAGGACAATAATCTCATATCCGGCCAGCGCCGCCGCATTGAAGTACATCAGCAGGTTTCTTCTTCTTACTGCAAAGACCGGAAGGGCGAATGCAACAATCATCAACAGTATAACCGGTATCTTTTCATTAATGGCCCTGCTGATATTATAGGATTGAAAATGAAAACAGGCTATGGGAAATGCCGTTGTGTTGGGCTTTGTATCCTTATCAATCAGCGCCCTGATCTCTGAGCTCCTTTTTTCAAAGATGTCATCAGAAATGAATGATGAACTGACATACATGTTTTCAATTCCCTTTTCTGCCGACAACTTAGCATATGAAGCCGACAACTCATTTTCTGATGCCACAAGGTAGAGCTTGCTGCCGGGTATTGGATTAACATTGCTGAAAACAGAATTAAGACTTTTATAAATCGATGAATAGAGAGCTACTGCCTCATCATTGAAATAGTTGTCATTTGGTCCGGGTGAACAGAGAAAAACTCCGTCAGCAGCCAGGTTCTTCTTTACATCCATAAAGAATTCGGTAGTATAATACCTGTTTAGCGCAAGAGTAGATGGTGGTGGCAGGAGCATAATGATCGCATCGAACTTATCATTGTTTCTCCTTAAAAAAGTGTATGCATCATTGTTTTCAATAGTTAATAAATCTGCCGGAGCCGCATTATCTGATTTTATTTCTTTAACAATACCAGGGTCCCGTTCAATGAAAACAACCTGCGATACATCATATTTCATTATTTCAGGAAGATGCGACTTCAGGAAACCGGATATCAGCAGTACTTTCTGAGGATTAGTTGTTTGCAGCATTGCATAGTGAATATCTTCCTCTCTTTCTGTAACATCGTCGTTGTATGAAAGAAGTCTCTGATTATAATAATAGCTCTTTTCACCGCCATATTCTGCTTTCGTAATATTACCATAAGGAGTGTCAGTTGTCGCTGTGACATCAACGGCCGGCAGCAGCAGCTGCCTGACGAATAAATCTGGTTCTGTAATGACTACTGCAGAAATGATAATTGCAAAAAAGCACTTCATCAGGAACTTCATTTTCCTGTTTTCTATATACCAAAACAGAATTGTGTATGAAAGAAACAGCAGTATTATTACCAGGAGCAGCTTGTAGGTACTGAACATTCCGGAGGTTAGCAGGGTGAGGATTACACCCGAAGCAATTCCACCGGTCGTTTCCATAGAAAATGAACGTCCCGGCGCCCGGATACCTGATTCATTGGTTGTGCTGATAAGTTTAGCGAAGGTGAATCCGTTGACCAGGCAGAAGGGCACAAGTAGTATAAATGTAAAAATTATCCCCTCCAGGAGTGAGGGTATTTCTCCTGTTCCGAGGAAAAGTCCCGAAAGAAGGATCATAAATGCAGTGCTTATAAAGGCGCCGGTGATAAATAGCAGATTTATCTTCCTGAGATCGTTTAATGGCGAACGACCCGCCAGGAAAGCACCAGCCGATGAAGCTATCAGCCATGATCCCAGGAAGACCCCGGAGATGAGCTCATAACCTCCGGTAATGTTCATCAACTCCCTAATGAGAAGTATCTGTACTGAAGTTCCGGTGAATCCTGTCATGAATAGATTCACTGACAAAGCTGCCTGGTCCGTTTTCAGGTTATGATATATGCTACGCTCTTCTTCCTTCTTCCCAAGGGATCCTGTGAAGTAGGGGAGGTGCCATATAAAATGGAATAAGCCGGTTATACCAAGGGCAATGCCGGTCTCGACGTGCCATTTCAGAAGCCAGTCTGAAAATGGAATGTTCCATTTATACCTGATCTGCATTGCCATGAATATGCCGGCTAAGGCAGTGAAGAGGAATGTTGCAGCAAGGAAGATGTTCCATATCTTCCTGTGCAGGGCTTGTGAAAACATTCCGGCCCTGTACATGAAGAAGCTAAGAAGATACAGGATGGCAACAGTGATTATTGTGCCGGTAACATGATACATGATTATTTTTCCTTTTCTTCAAGTACCAACCCCTCGTAAATAAATATTTCTGCATTCTTCCAGCCGTCCCAACCGAGACCAGCCTTATCACGGGAGGTGTATCCAAGAAACTCTTCGAGTGTCCATCCGTATTCTATCGGAACCTGTGGCAGCATAGTACCTGCTCTGAAATCTTTTTTAATGTAAATTCCGTGTTTTCCAAGCTTTATTTCACTTATGCTGCTGATCTTTTTCATCGGGCCCAGGACAGTTATTTCCATTTCGATCTTTTCAAATTCGCCTTTCGTAAGCTCCGGAAAACGATGGTCTTCGAAAGCGGAGGAGAGAGCCGATTCCCTGACAACCTCGTACAGAGGCTCTGAAGATACGAATCTGCCGATGCATCCGCGGAGCACACCATTTTCCTTAAGTGTTACGAAGGCGCCCAGAGGCTTTCTCAGGGATTCGGTAACCTTCTTTTCATCGGTCCTGAATTCAGCTCCGCCGTACAGTTTCGATCTTATTGCATTGCGGGCTATATCGAACATAATATCCTGCTCTTCTTTTGTAAAGCTGAAATCAGAATCTTTACCCTGGTCACCAGACTTCGGCCTTTGTACAATGGCTATGGCATGATACCCTACAACTTCATCCTTGTTGCCGTAGGGGGAATCACCTGAATTGCAATAAGCTAATCTCCGGAATTCGAGGTCCTTATCGTCCTGGACCAGGTATAGTAAAGCCAGTCCTGAGGTCCATCCGCACATACTCGTGGCAAGTCCGTCAATTGCGGCAGCAGAGTTTTTTTTCAATGTCTCAAGGAAAACATCAGGATTACCTGAGACAAGGGCTGTTGCTGTAAGGTCATCTGTCTTATTGCCATCGTGGTATGATGGATAGTGTGAAAAATCACTGCTGATAACGAAAAGATTATCCGGGGTAAAGTATGGTTTCAGGGCTTCCGCGATCTTCTTTATTGTGGCTGTGTTTGTAGTGCCTATTATTATTGGTACAAGCTTAGGAGTGACAGTGTAATAATACTGGATAAAGGGTACCTGCACCTCAAGGCAATGATCCTGCAGATGTGCTGTAACAGGAAAGTCAAATACTTTATTCTCATTTTTAAGTTTTTCGCCGATCTCCCTGTTTACGACAGCCCTTCCCAGGGGGGTGATAAAATCACCTGTATTGTATACTGAGGCACCGTCAAATGCCATTACATGGCTTGAGCCGATCAGAAAAATATTTTTGTAACCTTCCACCCGCGATGTAGAAGAAAAGGCCGATGCTGCAGTCCTGCCTGAAAAAACATATCCGGCATGTGGCGAAATTATAGCCCTGGTCTCCATCTCCTCTGCAGATTTTTTGCAGCCGGCAAATAGATCCGAAAGTTCGTTCTTAAGCACTTCCTTGTTGGCAGTATAGAAACGTCCGGATGCAACAGGTTGTCTGTCAACTTGTTTGCCTTGTGGGTAAAGATTCATGGTAACGATAATTAAAAGCACAAACACATATACTTTGCGCATGGCACAAGATTATTTTAGCGTAATAAAGTTAGGCCAAAATAATGAAGAAAAATATGTTTGAGAGGAATTGTTGGCAGTTAAATAAGGACCATCGATTCTTTAAGTATCTCTCCATTGTCGCCGGTGGCATATATTTTTATTCCCAGGCTGACGACCGGTGTTCCTATCATGTCGATGACAGGGCTCAGGTTCTCCTTGAGGTCTTCCACTTCCATGCTGTCGAATTCTTCGATATTAAAATAGAGGTGGATCATAAGGGTGTT
>JAKLFN010000221.1 GCA_022711195.1 Bacteroidota bacterium | reverse complement strand
GCTTCATGACCACCAAGGAGCTTACCGATTTCTGGCTTTCGACAGGATATCGTACCCAGGCCCAGGTCGACCAGCTGCTGCTCGATTATCCCAACGACTTCGACTGGGAGACATTCTATTATAAAGACAAAGCTCCGACATACCAGGGTGATGTCTCTATCGCAGGCGGCGGAGGCAAAACAACTTATTATGTATCAGGTTCGTATTTTTATCAGGACGGGCTTGCTTACCGCTCTGCATTCGACCGCAAAACAATGAGGTCAAATATTGATTCAAAGGCAAACGACTGGCTCAGCTTCGGACTTAACCTGACAGCAAGTACTGACAAGAGGCAGACAAACCCTTATGGTACAAACAGTACTAACCGTGGTCTTGCAATGTTAGCACAGCCTTTTTATACGCCTTATGATGCTGACGGAAATGAATATCCAGATGTGATCCCGGGATGGGGAAGATATAATCCTAAATACCTTGCCGACAAAAACCCGAGCGAAGCAAATAACCTTCAGCTCGACGGTATGATGTATGTACAGCTTAACCCGATGAAAGGCCTGACAATCAGGTCTCAGGCCGGTATTGATGCATACGACTACAGGTCTTTCTCCAAGACACTGCCTTCATCACTGACATCGCTCAATAACGGGTATGCTTATGAGTATTTCAGCCGGTCGGTTACATCCACCATCACAAATACTATTGAGTATAAATTCACCCTTGCCGGCGACCATGATATTACAGTACTTGTCGGACAAGAAGGTATTGATAATGATTATGAAAGCTTCTCAGGTGAATCAAGAGGTCAGACAGATGACCGCCTGATGCTGCTGGGTAACGGACCAAACAGCAGAAGCGTAAGCCAGAGCAAGAGCGAATATGCGTACCTGTCATACTTCGGCAGAATCGACTATGCATTTAAGGATAAGTACTTCCTCGATTTCTCTGCAAGACGAGATGGATCATCACGTTTCGGTATTAAAAACAGGTATGCTAACTTCTATGCAGCAGGTGCAATGTGGAATATAAAGAAAGAGTCATTCCTGCAGAATATCGCAATTCTTTCCACCATGAGCCTCAAATTCAGCATAGGTACCAGCGGTAACTCGTCAATCGGGAACTACGACAACCTGGCCCTGGTCGGAACAAACCAGTACAATACAGCCACAGGATGGGCAATATCAACACCTGGAAACCCGGCCCTCAGCTGGGAGAACCAGCTTAAGACGACAGTAGGCCTTAAGTTTTCTTTGTTCAGGGATAAGTACCGTTTCAATGTTGAATTCTACGATCGCAAAACATCGAACATGCTTATCAGTGTTCCTTACCCTTATACTTCAGGTTTCTCTGAAATTCTTTCGAATGTCGGAACTCTCAAAAATACTGGGATCGACGTAGCAATTGACTTCGATATCTACAAGACAAAAGACTGGACAGTCACCCCATATTTCAACATGAACTATAACTCCGACAAGGTCACAGAACTGTTCCAGGGCAAGGATTACTGGAATATACCTAACACAGGTGTTACGTGGGCTGTTGGTGAACCGGTTTCATATTTCTATCCGCTCTTTGCAGGAATCGACCCTGCCGACGGTCAGCCGATGTGGTATGTTCCGGGTGCTGATGTAACTGTCACAACCAAGGAAACAACCACAAAAACATTCGTTTCAGCAAACCTTCTCCAGAATATCGGTGTAAAAAGATATACTCCGCTGACAGGTGGTTTCGGACTTAATGCAGGCTGGAAAGGGATCATGCTTCAGGCCGATGTGGCTTTTGCAAAAGGAAAACATATGATCAACAACGACAGGTACTTCTTCGAGAATCCTAACGTATTTGGAGGTTATAACCAGATAAACCGTGTATCGGATTACTGGAAAGCTGCCGGTGATGAAACACTATTTCCTGCATGGAACGCACAGTTTACCCAGTTCGATTCACGCCTGGTGGAAGATGCTTCTTTTACACGTCTTAAGAACCTGATGCTTTCTTATAACCTGCCTTCAGCACTCATGAAGAAAACAGGATTCCTTAACGGCGCCAGAATCTATGTCCAGGGACGTAACCTGCTGACATTCACCAAATACATGGGTCCTGATCCTGAGGTTGACTCCAACATAGGCCTCGGTACCAACCCCAATACCAAGCAATATGCATTTGGTGTTGAATTATCTTTTTAACCATATAAAAAGAAACAGATTATGAAAAATTATTCTAAGATACTGTCGGTCTTCGTCATGACAGCACTATTGGCTGTATCATGTGAACTTGACAGATTCCCTTACGATTCAATAGAACAGTCACAGGCTTTCAAGACTGTTAAGGATGCAACTACTCTTAACAACGGGCTTTATGCACAGCTCAGAGGACGTTTGTACGGTATATTCATGTTCTCGACCGATGTACAGGCCGACCTGCTGAATGCTACAGGCGACTATGGAAACAGAAACGGATTTCCGCATAAATGGACCGGATTCCTTGCTGATGATTATACCATCCGCGACACCTGGTCGCCATATTACGGAGCCCTTGTTAATATCAACAATTTCATCGACAATGCTGATGTTATTGTTCCCACTACGGCTGCTGACTCAACACTGATGTCGAAGTATATGGGTGAAGCCTATTTTCTCAGGGCTTTCTATTATCATCAGCTTGTACAGAGATGGGCAAAAGATTATGAACCTGCCACTGCAGAGACAGACCTTGGTGTTCCTCTCGTGCTGAAATTTGATGTCACACTTCTTCCTTCAAGGGCAACAGTAAAACAGGTTTATGACCAGATTCTCGACGATCTGTCTGAAGCAAAAACCTATCTTGCCAGTGTTGCAGGCGCTCAGAACTCAGCTAAAATCACAAGAGACTGTGTGACTGCCCTGGAAGCTCAGGTACATCTTTGCATGCATAACTGGACTGATGCAGTAACAGCTGCTGATGCACTCATAACAAGCGGTACATACCCGTTGATCTCAAATGCTGCAAATTTCAAAAGCATGTGGGTCAATGACGGCGGCACTGAAACAATCTTCCAGCCTTTTTTCAGCCAGCCCAGCGAACTCGGAAACGCAAACTCCATTTATCTTGGCTTCAACTCAGCCCTGAATAAATATGTTCCTGATTTTGTTCCGCAGCAGTGGGTGGTTGATATGTACGAAAATACCGACATCAGGAAGAATGCATATCTCGAACAGAAACTGCTCTATATCCAGGGTGTTAACTATCCTAATATATGGCTTATCAATAAATACCCGGGCAACCCGGCACTCTTCACCACAGCCGTAACGAACTATATGCATAAGCCTAAAGTTTTCAGAATAGCTGAGATGTATCTGATAAGCGCCGAAGCTGCAGCCATGACACCAGCCACAGAGGGCGCTGCCCTTGCAAGGCTTAATGAGCTGAGAACAGCCAGGGGTATTTCTACCCTTACAGGTCTTACCGGTACTGTACTCAGGGATTCCATAAGAGTGGAAAGAACACGCGAGCTTCTCTGTGAAGGGAAACGCCTCGATGACCTGAAGAGATGGAATCTTGGTTTCACCAGAACAGCACCACAGAACATAGGACTGATCGTATCTTCACCGGCCGAGGATTTCCATACAAAAACAGTTGCCGCAGGCGCTGATAAATTTGTCTGGGGTATTCCGACCAGGGACATTACTGCAAACCCGAATATTGCTTCACAGCAGAATCCGGGCTGGTAACAGTTTATTTTAAAAAGATTATGAGGGTGTCTTATTCAGGCACCCTCTTTTTTTATGGCCTTCTGATCGTCCGCAGATGGTGTGAATAATCCTTTACCTCTGCTTTATATATTCCCTGGTGATCGATATTGTCAATTCTTACCCTTCCCGAAGCATGTATGACAAGCCCGCGAGA
>JAKLFN010000220.1 GCA_022711195.1 Bacteroidota bacterium | reverse complement strand
CCATTGCTGATAAGCTGCCTATCGATGCTCTCAATCCACTGCTTCGATTCTTTGCATCAGGAATAAGCGGCACAACATCGGGCAAAGTGAATCTATCAGGAGTAACTAAAGAGCTTGTTCTCAATGGTGCACTGATGGCTGAAAATGCCGTGATGAAAATCGACTACCTGCAAACAAAATATAAGGTCAACGATACTATTCGTTTCGACAAGGAGGGCATTCAGTTCAAAAATGTCAAGGTGACTGACGAGAGAGGAAATCCGGCAACACTGAATGGCGCCGTCAGGCATAAACATTTCAGAGAATATACAGCCGACCTCCTTATTTCAACAGATGAAACAATGGTTCTCAATACCAGGCCTAAGGATAATGATCTCTTCTATGGTACAGCCTTTGCTACAGGAGTTACAACCATAAAGAGCGGACCCGGAAGCCTCACTTTTGATGTTGGAGCGAGAACAGGAAGGAATACCAGGTTCTATATTCCCCTTAACTCCAGCGAAACCGTATCGGATTACTCTTTTATAAATTTTGTAAGCCGCGATACCGGCAAAATTAAGAGTAACCTGGCTTCTGCAGCTTCTGCAGTTCAGAAGACGACAGGGATAGAACTAAACTTCGACCTGGAGCTGACCCCGGATGCGGAAGTACAGCTGATTTTCGATCCCAAGGTGGGTGATATTATGAAAGGATATGGCTCCGGCAACCTTAATATAAGCCTCGATAAAAAGGGAGAGTTCAGGATATCAGGCGACTACATCATCGAGGATGGCGATTACCTGTTTACCCTGAAGAATATTCTGAACAAGCCTTTCAGCGTTGAAGAAGGAGGAAGAATTTCATTCAACGGTGATATTGATAATGCTGAAATAGAGATGAAAGCTATTTACAAGCTTAAAGCATCCCTGTTTGAAATACTTAAAGACGAGAAATTCACTGAGAAGATACCTGTCGAATGCCAGATCGACCTTTCGGGGAAGCTCTTCAATCCAATCGTTGCATTTAATATTTACCTCCCCATGGCTGATGAGGAGACCCGTACCTACCTTAAAAATATAATTACCACCGAAGAGGAGCTCAGCCGCCAGTTCCTGTACCTTCTTGTGATGAACAGTTTCTATTCCGACCCTTCATACGGAACCTCTATAACAAATACAACTGCCACAGGAACATCGGCCATGGCGGTAACAACAACCGAAATGCTCTCGAACCAGCTCAGCAACTGGCTCTCACAGATAAGTAACGATTTTGATGTCGGCTTCACCTATCTGCCAGGCCAGAAAGTCTTTAACGACCAGGAGGTACAGGTGGCATTGTCGACACAGCTGCTGAACGACCGGGTTATCATTAACGGAAACCTCGACGTAAGAGGTGGCACCTCATCAAATAATACAGACCAGCTGACAGGAGATTTCGATATTGAATATAAGCTGACAGATAAGATCCGCTTTAAAGTATTTAACCGCTACAACAATCCCTATACAGGAAAACTGGTGCCTTACACACAGGGATTCGGAATATTCTTCAGACAAGATTTTGATAAATTCTCTGATCTCTTCAGGAAGACTGATAAATCAGAAATGAAGAAAGAAGAAGAGACAGCGGTTCAGTAGAACCTGTCTTAAGTGATCCCTCCTGAGCCTGATATTTCATTTGGTTAATAAAAAATATGCCATTGTTATTAATCCATTATAATAGATACGGAGGTAAATACGTTTCTTAATAACTTTGCACCAGGAAAATATAAATCATTAAATATGGGAAATTCACAAATCATTCTGAACGGATTAACAATGGTACCCCAGCAGGCTGGAGAAATGAAACTTACGCTGCTCGATCTTGCAATAAAAGGCGGATGGGTGATGGTGCCGATCATCCTTCTCTCTTTCGTGGCAGCATACATCTTTATCGAAAGATTCTATGTAATCCGCAAAGCAACGAAGGAAGACCAGAATTTCATGAACAGGATAAAGGATTATATCCATGAAGGAAGAATTGAGGCAGCTGTTGCTCTCTGCAAAGCTACAGACAGCCCTTCGGCCAGGATGGTCGAAAAGGGTATCAGCAGGCTGGGCAGACCTCTTCAGGATATACAAACTGCAATAGAAAATGTAGGCAAACTTGAAATCTCCAAGCTCGAAAAAGGATTTCCCACCCTTGCAACAATCACAGGCGCAGAACCTATGCTCGGATTTCTTGGTACCGTCATAGGAATGGTCCAGTCGTTTTATAATATGGAACAGGCAGGAAACAATATCGATGTGTCAATGATGTCGGGAGGTATCTATACAGCTCTTATAACCACGGTAGCCGGACTCATCATCGGAATACTTGGATATTTCGCATATAACACACTGGTTGTCAGGACAGAAAAAGTGGTTTTTAACCTCGAAGCAACACTGACAGAGTTTATGGATATTTTGAATGAACCTGTTAAAACAGTACGTTAATGGCTATTTCCTCACGAAATAAGATCAGCATTAATTTCAGCTCGACAGGGATGACTGATGTGGTCTTCAACCTCCTCATATTCTTTATGCTTACGTCGACTCTGGTTCACCCCACCGCGCTGAAATTGCTTCTTCCAAAGGGCGACTCCCAGACTTCGGCAAAACCGATGACCACGGTATCGATCACTGCCGATGAGAAACTCTACCTCGAGTTACAACCCATGGAAAACCTCGAAACACTTGAGGCAGCCCTTAAAGCCAGGCTCGGAAACGAACCCGACACCTATATTTCCCTTCATGTCGATAAGTCAGCGCCTTTCGGCAGCGCAGTACCGGTAATGAATATAGCCCAGAAAAACAATTATAAGCTGATAATTGCAACCTCACCCAAATAACGGAGTACGCTCCTTCCCCTCAGAAAAAGGAAAGGGAGTAGCCGGCACGATAGTCATCCATCTGGCCGCCCTGGCAATTCTTTTGATATTCGGATTCACAGCCCAGCCACCTCCTGAAACCGAGGAAGGCATTCTCGTGAATTTTGGATTCGATGATACAGGCACAGGCCTGATCGAACCATCTCCCTCTGTTGTCCAGGAAGAGGCTTCAACTCCCCCCCCCGCAGAGAGTACCGTCACTGCCGACGAGGAACCTTTGCTTACCCAGAATACCGAGGATGCGCCTGAGGTAAAGAAAGTTGACCCCGAAGCAGAAAGGAAACGCCTGGAAGAGCTGGAGGCACAGAAGAAAAGACGTGAGGAACTGGAAGCAGAAAGGATTCGCAAAGAACAGGAAGAGGCAGAACGTAAGAGAATTGAAGCCGAGCAGAAGAGAGCGGCTGAAATTGCCGAAAGGACTAAAACAGCCATGGCTAATGCCAAAAACACAGGAACAACTTCAACCGGTGAAGGAGTTACAGGCGGTGAAGGAAACCAGGGCTCACCCACAGGCTCGACAGACTCACAGAACCGAGGCGAAGGCAGTGGCCTGGGAAATAAAGGTGTCTCCTATGACCTCGGGGGAAGAGGTGTTTCTAAACTTACCGAGCCGAAATATGATTACCAGGTTGAAGGAAGGGTAGTTGTGGAAATATATGTCGACAGAGCAGGGAAAGTTACCCAGGCTATACCAGGTGTAAAGGGTTCTACAACACTCGATGAATCTCTCCTCAGGATTGCAAAGGAAGCTGCGCTGTCAACAACCTTTGCGTCAAACCAGGAAGCTCCCATGACACAGAAGGGTACAATTACCTATATATTCAGGCTTAAGTAGAGTAACTTTACTTGTCGAACAACTCCCTGATAGCGGTATTCAGGTTATCGAGAAGGTTATTGTCTTTAATGATATAATCGACTATTCCTTTGCGGGCAAGTTCAAGAACGACTTCTCCATTCTCCTGTCCCGAAAGCATAATAACAGGAATAGTGCTTTTAAGCAATTTGATCTTG
>JAKLFN010000022.1 GCA_022711195.1 Bacteroidota bacterium | reverse complement strand
CGGTTAAATAAAGCATGAGAAGAATATTACGGTAATCGATGGCGTTTCTTTCCCCTGATTGCTGACTAACCGGAGATCCCTGACCCTCCTGTTGCATTATTTCAGGAAAAAGAGCCGGGGGTTCCGTCATTTCAACCTTATAATGAAACACAATAAGAGGGAAGATCATTGAAGCAGCTATTCCCGCAATGAGGAAATACCTCTTGATCCTGAAAAAACGTTCATTCCGCAGGAGAAGCAGATATACGAGTGAGAATCCTGTAAGCCATACTGCCGATCTGAATAAATACCCTGCAAAAGCTTCCATTATTTTCTTTTTTTATTCTTTTTAATCTCTTTTCTTGTAATCTCCAGAAGCTCATCGAGCTCCTTCATTGAGAGATCCTTCTCCATGGCAAAGAATGATGCCATGGCCGGGAATGAATTATTAAAATACCCTTCGAGCAATCCGAAAAGCTGCTTTTTCGAATAATCACTTTTCGATACCTTAGGGTAATAAAGATGGACATTGCTGAACGCCCTGTGGTCAACAAAACCTTTCTTTTCCAGCACACGTATCACCGTCGAAACTGTGTTCCTGGCGGGCTTTGGATCCTCAAAACGGTCGCGGACATCCTTCACAAGTCCCTCCCCGAGATCCCATAAGATCTGCATTATCTGTTCTTCTGCTTTTGTCAGCTGCATATATGTTTTTTTTAATAATTACTTCCTGACGCCCGACGCCTGACGCCTGACGCCTGACGCCCGACGCCCGACGCCTTTTCATGTAAAGTTATGACTAATTTCATAGTCACACAAGAAAAAACCGATAAATTTGACTATTTGTTTAGTCATAAAGGCGGATTCATAACACATCTTATCTTAAATGAGAGATTCTTCAACCCGGCTGAAGCTGGATCCGGAATGACTGATCCTTAATAAATCTTCAATTAAATCCTGCCCGGGGAGGTAGGATATATGGATTTATACAACGGCAATTGTCAGAATCTATATGTTAAGCATTGTTAATACACTATAAAAGAAGAGAATCAGCAGACATATAATCAGGTTTATTTTTCTTTATTTTGCATCATATAAAATTATTCAACCGATGAAAAAACAAATCTTTCTCGCCTCAGCCTGTGTTCTTATTCTTTTGATATCTGCTCAAGGCTTCTCCCAGAAATCCAATAAGCTTACCGGGAAAGAGAAGAAGGCTGGATGGGTCCTGCTTTTTAACGGCAAGGACTTCAGCGGATGGAGGCAGTGCAATGGCACAGAAATGCCAAAGAACTGGACTATTGAGGATAATGCCATGAAGGTTTTTACCGGTGAAGGCAAGAACCCTGGTCAGGGTGCCGGCGGCGACATCATTTATTATGCAAAGAAATTCAGGAATTTTGAACTCTCCGTCGACTGGAAGGTTGCAGAGATGGGAAATTCAGGCATCTTCTTCAACGTCAGGGAGGTGCCGGGAAAACCGGTTTATTATGCAGCCCCTGAGATACAGGTCCTCGATAATATCAAAGCAACCGACAACAAGATCGCCAGCCACCTCGCCGGATCACTCTATGATATGGTCGCTGCCGATCCGGCAACAGTTAACCCGGCCGGAGAATGGAACAACATAGTTATTAAGGTTGATAATGGCAAGGTAACTCATATTCAGAATGGGGTAAAAGTGGTTGAATATGAACTCTGGACACCAAAATGGGATGAGATGGTTGCCGGCAGCAAGTTCAAAACATTCCCCGGTTTTATTGAAGGGATAGCCCGTGAAGGATATATAGCACTGCAGGATCATGGCTATTCAATATGGTTCAGAAACATCAAAATCAGGGAACTGTAATAAATATTTCAGGCCGACAGGGAATCTTTTGACCTCTTAAGTTGTCTTAGGCTTATAAACCGATAAATATATAATGAAGAAGACTATAATTATCACCGCGGCAGTAGTTGCTTTTGCTATCATTGCCCTTTTTGTTTTCAACAAGATCTTTTCGAAAAAGGATAAGATAAGCCTCTATGCCGAAGCAAAAAAGGGTTTGTTTGAGATAACGGTCTCCAATTCCGGTGAGCTTATCGCGGAAAAATCAATCGATATCTTCGGCCCCACACTTATCCAGTCGAACCAGGAAAATATACAGCAGGGAGGCCAGCGCAGCAGCGGTGGCGGTGGCGGCAGACAGGGTGGTATGACCATTACTGTATCACGAGGAATGAATGCAGGGAGCTTCCATATGCAGGACTACAAGATAACTGATCTTGTGCCGGAAGGAACAATAGTCAAAAAGGGTGATTATATAGGAACCCTCGACCGAACCAGCTATGAAAATAATTTAAAAGACGCACTTACAACGCTCACAACCCTGCAGTCCGACCTCGAGATGAAAGTGCTCGACACCGCCATGTCGATGACAAACCTCCGGGATGAGATCAAAAATCAACGCTTTGCAGTGGAAGAAGCAAGGATAACGCTTGCACAGTCGAAATATGAACCGCCGGCCACAATCCGTAAGGCAGAGCTTTCTCTTAACAGGCAGGAGAGAGCACTGGAGCAAAACCTGAAACAATATGAACTGAGAAAAGTACAGATCAAAAGAAATATTGATTACCAGAGAATGCAGCTCGAAAACCAGCAGGAACTGGTAAAAAACCTGCAGGATTTTCTTGCACAGTTCACCATCAAGGCCCCTGCCGACGGAATGGTAACCTATAAAAAAGACCGCCTCGGAAATAAACGCAAAGTAGGCTCTTCAATCAATGCCTTTGATAACATCATAGCCACACTCCCTGACCTTGATACAATGCTTTCAAAAGTCTATGTCAGCGAAATTGAGGTCACCAAACTGGTACTTGGACAGCCTGTTAATATTTCTGTCGACGCATTCCCGAACAAAAACTACAACGGTAAAGTTATCAGTATTGCCAACATCGGTGAGGTGCTTCCCAATTCCGATGCTAAAATGTTTGAAGTGATGATCCGCCTCGAAGGATCCGACTATAACCTCCGGCCCTCAATGACTTCGTGGAATAAAATAATCATAAAAACTATCCCCGATGCCATTTATATCCCTCTTGAGTGTGTATCTACCAGTTCCGACAGTATCCAGTACGTTTATAAGAAAAATAAAACGCGCCAGATCATTATTCTCGGTGAGCTGAACGATAAAAATGCCGTGATAAAAAAAGGCCTTGAGCCAGGCGACCAGGTATTTATAGTGCCTCCTGAGGACGCAGCAAACTTCAGACTAGTCGGGGAAAAGCTTCTTTCAAAAGCCGGACAAGAAAAAGAGTGAGTTAGCTCGCTCTCACTCTCACTCTCACTCTTTTTTATGTGGGGCGTACTGGGATCGAACCAGTGACCTCTTGCCTGTCAAGCAAGCGCTCTGAACCAGCTGAGCTAACGTCCCTTCTTTTTTTTTTGTGACCTCATGCCGGTCATCCCGCCTCAGGCGGGACTGAACCAGCTGAGCTAAAATCGCACGCCCGGCAAAAATAATAAATTTTTATTTACCTGCTATCTTAATCAGCTTTCCTGCAGATATATTATCCGTAAGCTCAAGATTGTTCAGCAGCGCCATTTCAGCCAGCTTGTCCTGCTTCACCCCAAGAGCTGTCAGTGCTTGCGATACTGTCCCTGATTTCGGAACAGTCTTAACTAAGAGCTTGTTGGGCACAACATTAATCTTCGCCGCATCGGTGAGCCTGGCAAAACTGTTCATCGTCTGCTCAAATGCAGGTGAGGAAGTCGCAAAATTTGGTTCTGCGGATACCCCGTGAAAAACAAATATCTGGTTGTTATAGCTGATAAAATACGACATAACGACATTTGTCGATGTGGTCCCCGTTGATTGATCCTGTGTTGTCTGCTTCGATAATGTGGCCAGTGCAGGCAGAGTGTTCACTGTCAAATCCTTTGAACTGGCAAGCTTGAGCCCGTACTGGCTCAGTGCTGAATCAGCAGCAACCTTCAGGGTTTTCTCTCCCGACATGGTAAAAAGGATCATGGCGCTACCATCCGAAGGACCCATGGTCACCTGCATCGGGCTGTTCTGAAATTGCCAGCCAGTGGGATATGTAAACCTGAATTTCATCTCGGGATGATAAAAAGTTGTACCCTCGCAATAGCCCTGACGCGGATCTTCTCCGTAAATAATCCCGTCAACGAGTTTCAGGTAACTGTCATGGTTAATCTTATATTCGGGAAGCTTAAGGCTGTCCTGCCAGGCTTTTGCCCTTATGCTTACATAATTGTACCTGTCACCCGGATCGGGATGTGTCGACAGGAAAGTGGGAACACCACCCTGGTTAGCCGCAAGATCCATCTTATAGAGTACTTTAAAGAATTCAGCCATCTGATTTGCATCATAGCCTGTCAGTGATGAATACATAACACCAAGCCTGTCGGCTTCACGTTCATCATCGCGGCTGAACTTCAGGAATAAGAGCTGCATGCCCTGCATGGCATATTCGGCATACTGTGCAATTCTTTCTGAAGCAATCATACCCCCGACCAGGACGAGCTGTCCAAGTGTCTGTTTTGTCTGCTGGCTGGCTGAATGACGGGCTGTGATGTGTCCCATTTCATGTGCGATAACGCCAGCAAGCTCAGCCTCGCTGTTTAACTGTGCAAGTATTCCGCGGGTCAGATAGATGTACCCGCCGGGAACAGCAAACGCATTGACGACGGGTGAATCAAGAACCTTGACATGATACTGAAGATTGGGCCTGTGTGAGATCTTTCCCATCTGGTTAGCCTGAAGCTGTACAAAATTCTTTAGTGAGGTATTGTTATATTCACCAAAAGTCGCCAGCACCTGAGGATCGTAGGAGGCTCCCAGCTGAAGCTCCTGGTCTTCAGACATAAGCATCAGCTGTCGTTTTCCTGTTACCGGATTAACGGCACATGCCACAACAAGAACAACCAGTGCAATAAATGCAAAAATCTTAAGAGGAATATTAGACTTATTCATAGTAATATTTTTAGAAATCCTTAGCAGTTATACAATAACAGAATGCTGATCTTTTCCGGTAAACAGAAACCAGAGTTTAAATTTATAAATTTTTCGGCATTCAAGAAAAGTCAAATCCGGAAATATATGCGGGGGCATCATAGAACCGGTTCTTCTCCTCTTCGCCCAGGTTCAGGAACCTTGCAAATACAAGCCCGGGCTTGGCATTCAGCATCCTGTTCAACACACCCATATTGACTTCCGTCCTTATGGTGTCATATAATTCACTGCGGTCGTCAAGCCAGGTAAGACCGGTATTAAATCCTTCGCTGGCGCAGGCAGATTCGAGAAGCGGCGCCAGGGCATCCTCCCTTCCCTTCTTATAATATATAGCATCAAAGACAAGATATTTAAACTCCCCGGGCCTGAAAAGCCTTCTGTAATAGGGAGTTTTCGGAAGAACTTTCATCATGATCCATCCCCAGATTCCGGGGACTTCATAAACCTTATAGATCGATGGTATTGCACATACTCCCGCAATGATCTCTTCACCTTCCTTTAAAACATAATACCTGTCGCCGTTAAGCGCATATTCATCGGTGAAAAATGAATAGTTCCTGTAAAAGCCTGAAAGAAGGCTCTTCATTACCGGTTTTTCTTCCCCGGAAAGTTTTGAAACCCTTCGGTCTGACACGGGGCTGAACCTGCTGAAGGCTACCGTAAGAAACGACCTGATATATTCATACCCTGCCTGGTAAACAAGGTTCTTTGACCTCTCATTCATGCTTTCGACAAAAGCATACATTATGTGAGGACCCTTTTCAAATATCCCCGGCAGGCCAAGAAGATGCGGGTTACTGAATATTTCCAGTGTCCTCTGCTTAAAGGAGTCATCGGACTCCGACTTTATGAGAGTCTGTTTCTTCTTCCTTATGCCTGCATCGGTCTGGTATGTCGACTGGAAAGCCAAGTATCTTATATATGTCGAAGGAAAACGGAGCGGCCCCTGCCCCGACAGGCGGAAACATGCTCCAACAGTTCCTGTGATCCTGTTGTTCTTGTAAAGAGAGATAAAACGTATCTGGTCGCGGTATGCGGAAATTTTTCCGGCAATGTTCTGGAGCTGGAATCTCATCCCTCCTTCCGAACCCTGTACAGAATTGTTAAGGATCTCCATGATCCCCTCGTTGGCATGATCGGTGATCCTTACTTCGAGACCTCTGAATGACAGGAGACTTTTTTCAAGCATAGGTATAAACTGCTTAATTGATCTTGTTATCGAGTGAGCCGAATACTCTCTGTAGTACCGGGGTAATACGTGCAGACACTTCTTTTCTTATTTTAAGTTCTTCGCCTTCAACTTTAAGAAACATTCCCGAAAGCGCTTTACTGGTAAGAAAATCGTCAAGATCAGTGCTGACAGGTTTCAGCCCTGCAATTCTTCCTGCAATAGAGTTTGCTGCAGTATTCCATTTCGATGTCAGTGTATTCCATGACTCTTTTGTTGAAATATTGCCTATCAGTTTTTTCTCTGTTGAAGCCTGTATCCTGGGCTTGTACAGCTGGTAGAGCTGGTCGTATGTTGTGTTACGCAGATATGTTGTTGCCGCATTATCGGGCCCGTTAAGAATATTGAAAGCATCAGTTATGGTCATACCTGTAACACTGTTTACAAATATCGGTGCCACTTCCTTTGCAGCATCTTCGGCGGCCCTGTTTATCCTGAGTATCACATCCTCCACGAGCTTTTCACCACCTGGAATTCGTGAGATATTATCAACAATAACCTTTGCTTCATCAGGAAGGGGAATTTTTACCAGCGCATCGCCATAATAACCATTTTCGGCCGCCAGCCGGAGCGCAGCATTCTTTGCACCTGTGATGAGAGCCTCCTTAAGACCTCCTGTAACCTCCGCTTCAGTCAGGGGCGCCGGCCCTGTAGTCGTCGACAGGACATTAAGTAATTCAGCACAGCCTGCTGTCAGCAATGCAAGTAATATTAAAATTGTCACCCTTGATTTCATGTCTGAATTTTTAGAAATGGTTTTACGACATTGCCGGCAGCAACGCAGCAGAAATGATCAGGTCTTCGGGTGTGGTGATCTTTATATTTTCACGGTTCCCCTCGACAAGGTTTATTGTAACTCCTGTTTTCTCAAGAACAGTTGCGTCGTCGGTAAACTCGGGTAGATAATCCTGCCTGTAGGCGTTTTTAATTATGCCGGAGTGAAACACCTGTGGTGTCTGAACCTGCCTCACAATAAGCCTGTTAACAGGTGCACTCCCGTTATCCGTGATCATGCGCAGACTGTCCGAAGCAGGTATAACCGGAATTGCATTACCAAGATTTCCTGCAGTGTCGAAACAACGCCTTATGGTTTCGAGGCTGACAAAAGGCCTTACACCATCATGTATTGCTACCAGGGCATCGTCCTCGACGAATTTTAGTCCGTTGCGGACTGAAAAAAAGCGAGCCTTACCGCCCCTGACGAGGGTATGTGGAACATTGAAGGAGTATTTCTTCTGGAGATCGTCCCAGAAGCGAAGCTGATTCTCAGGAAGCACAGTTATGATCTCAATTGTGTCGGAGAATTGCTTAAACCTCTCAAGGGTATGCATCAGTACCGGCTTCCCGGAGATTTCCAGGTATTGTTTTGGGAGTTCCGCCCCCATTCTTTTTCCGCTGCCTCCGGCAACAATAACCGCATATAGTTTCATAACTGCATATTAATCGAGGGGGCTACTCCTTGGTATATAAAAATCTCTTGATGCTTCTCTTGGGTGTTTTTGCAAACTCTTCGGGATGGATCCTGTATTTGCTTACCTGCATGAAATCAGGTATTTTTTCGTTTACTGCTTTTCTTGTTTCCTCCAGTATTCCCGGAATTTTTTCCTCTGGGATATTGTGGTTTTTCAGCATGTCGAAATCAGGATAGATCAGGCCGATCAGCTTATTGTCTTCCATGATAACCAGCGACTCGGCAATAAAGTCCATATTATTGATAACGGCTTCTATCTCTTCGGGGAAGATATTTTTTCCCGAGGGGCCGAGCAGCATGGTCTTGCTCCTTCCTTTGATGAAGATATTGCCGTCCCGGTCAATCAGTCCAAGGTCGCCGGTATGCATCCATCCGTCGCTATCGATCATTTCGCGGGTAGCTTTCTCGTTCTTGTAATAACCCAGCATGACATTCTCTCCACGAAGAATTATTTCCCCGATCTGCTTCTCAGGATCAGGAGAGTCAATCTTCACCTCGAGGGTGTCAACCGACTTGCCTGAACCGCCAAGCACGGTTGTAGTCCACGACCTGTAACTGATCAGCGGACCGCATTCGGTCATCCCATAGCCGACAGAAAAATTAAACTTAATCTTTCTGAAAAATCTTTCAGCTTCTGCATTGAAAGGAGCACCTCCTATAACAATCTCTTTTGCCCTTCCTCCAAATGATGTGGTCAGCTTCTGGTTAATCTTCCTGTGAAGAATAGCGTTCAGCCCGGGAATGGCAAGAAGTATTTTCATATGCGGCTTTGTGATCACCGGCAATATCTGTTTTTTGAAGATCTTCTCGATAACCAGAGGTACAGAAAGAACGAGCCTTGGCCTTATTTCCTTGAAAGCCTGAAGAATTATCTGTGGCGATGGCGTCTTGGTAAGAATGGTAATATGACAGCCTATTGTAAAGGGGAAAAGAAATTCGAATGCACAACCATAAGTGTGTGCAAGAGGAAGAAATGATACTATCGGGTCTCCCGGCGATAGCGGCATGTTGTTCTGGGCAAACCTGATGTTCGCTGCCAGGCTGTTATGCGAGATCATAACTCCTTTTGAGAAGCCTGTCGTGCCGCCTGTATAGCTGATCACAGCAAGCTTGTCATTGGTAATATCCGAGAATCTGACATGTTCCTGTTTAAGCTCCGGGTAAGTTTTCGAAAACCGTTCGTTGTTATTCGAAAATGCTTCGCGTATCTCAGGTTTGGAGGCTGTTATCAGATCGAAGTTGTCGAGAGAAATAACGCCCTGAATCTGCGACAGCTTTGACATATCGAGCGATTCAAAGATCTTGTCATCGGTAAAGAGGAGGCATGAATCTGAGTGATTTATCAGGTTCATCAGATCGTCGGGTTTAAAGTCGGGCAGTATCGGAACAATAACTGCACCATAGCATACTGTCGCTATATATGTCACACACCAGTTTGCCGAGTTACGGCCTACCAGAGCTACCTTGTCGCCTTCCTTAATCCCTGTCGCCCTGAAAAAAGTATGAAACTTAAGTATCTTTTCTGCAATCTCCTTATAGGTATAACCCTTTTCCTTGTAATTCGATAAGGCTTCGATATCCCAGTTCTTCCTGATACTTTCCTCGAAATACCCTATTAAACGTTCCCTGATCATAATATTTTGTTTTAATTTCTGACAACAAATTTACGCTATCCACAGCAGATTCTGTTCGGTATAAAGACCTCTTTTCAGATCAGATAAAAAACATTACCAGAACAGCGATTGTCGAAAGGATGTTCACCACCGTAAAAAACCAGTTATAGTTTTCCCTTTTCTTGCTGAAATAACCGAGCTTCCTGGCAAGTATTCCTATGTTCGGGACAAACAGTACGATCAGGAAGGCAAAAAATTCTATACCGTAGAATACCTCCCCGAGGCCTCCTTTTACAAGTGCGGAAAAATAAACTGCCAGCAGCAGCACCAGGAGATATACCAGGAAGGTCGATTTCAGCATCAGCGTCGAGAGAAGACGCCGCTTATGGAGTTGGTGCGGCTTCAGATATGCATAGGCAAGGATGAATATCAACACTACAAATATGGCACCAAGAATAAAATTCAGAATTTCATTGAAATTTGCCATTTCCTCGGGTATAGGTTTCCGGATCATAATATGTTTTTAGACCAAATTAACGAGCTTGCACCCAGAACAGCAGCATTCTTATTGTTCAGCTGCGATTCCAGTAGTTTTACTTTTCCCCTGTAAACATATAGCAGATTTTCCTCCATTGCTTTCCTGGCCGGTTCCAGAATCAGCTCCCCGGCCAGAGATAGCCCCCCGAATAGAAAAATCGCCTCAGGATCGGTATGTGCTACAACGTCTGCAAGCTTGTAACCTAAAATCCTGCCAGTTTCCATGAATGCTTTCAGCGCCAGAGGATCACCGTTCCTGGCAGCATCATATATCATTTTTGAGTTTAATTTTCCGACACTCACACTCCTTAGCGAACAAGGATTCCTGCTTTCGGCCATGAGCGCCATCATTGTGCGGGTGATGCCTGTTGCAGAGACATAAGTTTCAAGGCACCCCTTTTTCCCGCATCCGCACTCTCTTCCCTCCTGGCCCATGAATACCGAGGTGTGCCCTATTTCACCGGCAAATCCGTTATGCCCATAAATAAGTTTCCCATCGGCAACAATTCCGCTGCCAAGACCAGTCCCGAGAGTTATCACAACAAAATCGTTCATGCCTTTGGCGCCGCCATAGATCATTTCTCCGACAGCTGCTGCATTAGCATCGTTTGTGACAATAATCCGCGCCTTGATATGCTTATTAAATATTTCTGTAACAGGAATTACACCTGTCCACGGGAGGCCGGCAGCATATTCTATGGTTCCCCGGTTTATATTTCCCGCAGGTGCGCCAATGCCAAATCCCATTATTTTAATACTCTCACCGGCTCTCCCGGCAGCATAGTATATCCGTGTCCAGAGTGCCTCGACAAAATCATCAAAGGTGCTATAACTGGTTGTCTTCAGCTTCCCTTCTGCAAGAATATTACCGTCCCGGTCAACTAAACCGAAAACAGTATTCGTCCCGCCAATATCAATACCAACGGCTGTTTCCTTTTGGGACATTCTGAATTGTTCAATTTTTGATATGTAAATATACCATTTACAATTTAATTCAGGCAAACCTGAGGGACCCGAAAAATTCAGGCCTGTGAAAATCAGGCTTTTCTGTTTTTACCGGGCTCCAGGTCAGGTAATGCGGGCGGGCAAGCTTGTCGCCGCACTTGTAAAAATTAGCACGGCACCTCATCCCTTTCAGCGTATTAATCTGGTGACGAAAGAATACTTTAAAAGGTATTGCCAGTGTGATGTTCCACGATTTCTTCCCTGTAGTTTCCGGAACAGGCACATTACCCTCCGAAGAGATCCTCCTGATATATTCAATTACCCGCCTGTCGGCTCTTATCCTGTCTGCCCTCGACTTGCCGGAACCTAACAGACAGGTCCCGATAGCATTTATTTCCAGGTTATAATAAATGCCGTCATCAGCAGGAGCAATAAAAAATTCCACACATGAATCTTCAAATACATCCTGGTTCGATTCTGTCTTTTCAGCCTTGAAATAATCTTCTTCAATCCAATATCTGAGCAAGATCTCATGGCCGGTGAAACCAATTGAAAAAACGGTATCCGGTTTATAGTCAAAGCGTTCCCAGTTAAGCTGGTCTATCTTGTTTTTTTCAAGATGGCTGAGCCTTTCAGAAACAGTTCCCAGGGAAGGGAAATCAGTATCAAATTCCAGGAAAGGAACATCAATTGTATTCATGTGATGAAGTAAGAACATTTGAACAATCGAATTAAGAATTAAGAAGCTCCTGGTTCGCTGTTCAAATGTTCTATTGTTCTTAGTTCAGGTTTTCTTCTATCCTTTCAGGTCGTTCCAGATGAGAGCCGCCGAACCCATTACCGCGCCCTTGCTTTCAGGAATTCCCGAGGCAAGTATTTTAACGGTATCTTTCATCAGAACATAATTATTTTCCTTAAGGTATTTCCTTGTGGGTGCAAAGAGAAGTTCGCCGGCATTGGCAAGACCTCCAAAAAGAATTATTGCTTCAGGACTTGAAAAAACTATCGAGTTGATAATTCCAAAACCAAGAAGCTCAGCGGTTTTGTTCATTGCCCTGACAGCAACAGGATCTTTTTTTGCTGCAGCTTCGGCAATTCTTTTTGCTGTCAGCTTTGAGGGAGGAATATCTCTCAGCGGACTATCATCGCGCATTTCGCTCATTAGCTCCAGGGCTGTCCTGACAAGTCCTGTTGCCGAGGCATAAGTTTCGAGACATCCTTTTCGTCCGCAGCCACATTCCCTGCCGCCGGGAACAACAGTCATGTGTCCCAGCTCACCGGCAAAACCGGTATGGCCGTAAACCATTTTCCCGTCAATGACGATACCGCTTCCAGTGCCTGTACCAAGTGTAAACATGATAAAATCCTTCATTCCTTTTGCCACCCCGAAGATCATCTCACCCATGGCTGCGGCATTGGCATCGTTGGTGACTGCAACAGGAACATTGATTTTCTTCCTGATCAGATCGGCCAGGGGAACAATACCCTTCCAGGCCAGGTTGGGCGCATGTTCAATGGTACCCCTGTGATAATTGGCATCAGGAGCACCTATGCCTATTCCCATAAGCTTATACTCCTTTTTGACAGCCACAAGCTTCTTAATTCCGGCACATAGGGCTGTAACAAAATCATTTATCCTGGGATAATCGGTAGTCTTGAAATTACTCTCCGACAAAACCTTACCCTTTTCATCCACAAGACCGAATCTTGTATTTGTACCGCCGATATCGACACCTGCTACTACTTTTTTCATATAGATCTGTTTTAGGATTATTTACTATCGTCCCGGAACGGTTCTCTGACCCGGTGCGGGAGCTATTATTATCTTTTTAAAATTCTTTTCCTGTATGTTCCAGTTCTGATCGAGCCAGAAAAACTCAGGAATATTAAGCTCTCCCGGGTAGAAAGATACAGGTTCCGGCTGGCCTTTTGTGGTAAAATCGCCGGTTGTCCATTTGCCGTCTCCGTTCAGATCATAAATTACCCTGAGCCTGTATTTACCCTTGTCGAGGAGATTGAATTCAGCTATTCCCTCCCTGGTCGCTTTCGTTTCACGTATAACTTTTTCCTGGTCGGTCAGCAGCTGGATAATATTGTTCCCTTCAAAATTTTCAAGTATTATCTTTAATTTACTGAAAGTGTCGTCAGTCCTGACTGTTATCCGGGCTCCGGTGGAATCGGAGACCTCCCCGTAGTAGTTCCTGAAAGAAGCTGAATCGGAAATGAAAACATACTCCTTCTTCTGCCTGAGACCAGCTTTAAGAAAGAGCCTGGTCGACCTGGTGCTGTCTCTCTCAAAACTGTAAGGAACCGGTATCCTGGTTTTTTCATTTACCTCATATAAGCGGATAAGTGATGTGTCAGGATCCATCAGCGGAGTCTGTGAGCTGAATACTATATCCTGCCCGGGCTTTAGAGGGCCGCCGCCAAAACTGTTGTTTACCCTCAATGGCGTGGGTTTTGGCAACGAACGGCCTGTACGGGGAATAACAAAGCGCTGCACTACTGTATCGTGCCTGGTCACAATATTCCCTGTCGAATCGGTGTAAGGATAGCTGATCAGCGATTTCAGGTCGGTTTGTGAATACAGGAGACTGTCAGTGATCCATACCGTGAGTGTATCTTTTTCAGGTGTCGTTTCAACGAAATAAGAATCCTTTGCCGCGCCGGGAATTGAAAAATCAACCTTGAAAGTGTCGGGAGGCAGGGAAAGGGTATATACAAGCTTGTACTGGGGCTTCCTGTCGGAAGATGTTAAATACCTGGCCTTCTTTGCCGGCTTAAAAAGGATCAGCGGATATTCGCCCTTCAGAACAACAGTATCGGCAATAATCTTTGATGGAGTTTTCCGGATAATTGTATCCGGAACAACAGGGATAAAGTTTTTCTCTGCGGTTACCTCAATCAGGGAATCCCTGAAAGCAATTTCCTCATCAATAAGGTTAAAGTTTTTGCTGTTATCTGCATCTTTCAGGGCAAATATTCTGTATTTTCCTTCTTTAACATTGTCGATCCTGAAATAGCCTGTCGCCCTTACTTTTGTTATGTAGTCGGGCAGGGATTTTATAAATGCCGAATCGGAATGATCTCTGTACAGCAGCACGAGGGTGTTCTCCGGTGGATCAAGGCTGAAAGCCGACATCACGTTTCCTGTTACCGACAGGGAGTCAACAACAGGACCTGTTGAAATTACAAACTGGTAATTATCGATCGGGTTCGATTCGTTAAGATCGCGTATTGCATCCTGGAAATAAAAAGTATAGGTCGTGCTGTCGCGAAGATCCTCATCATATTCTATTACCACGCTTTTACCTTTGCGCGATATCACAGGACGTTTCGATAATGGCGGCGAAACCATGAACTTCTCGTTTATCTTGTCGAGGGTGACAAATTCATCGAATGTGATCGTTATTTTATTTCCCCTGAAATTTGTCTGACCGTTCTGTGGTTCGCATTTCACGATCACTGGAGGCTGTTTGTCTCTCGGCCCTCCTGCCGGAGAGCTCATTTTTGCGCACGAAGCCGCAAGAATAATAAGGATGGCAACAGCACTGCCTTGCCGTAAAATTTCACTGAATGCATGACCTCTGTTTCTGACCATATGCAAACTTACATTATTTTTTCTTCAGCCTTATCTTTCATAACAATAACTTTAGATACCTCAAACATCATCGGCTTTTATGCACTTACATTTCTATTTTCTACCTTTGAGCGTCACTAATTGTTTTCATTTATGCTTCAGCTTGTTGTTCCATGGGATGTCAATCCGGAAATATTCCGGATCGGATCATTTGCCATCAGGTGGTATGGCGTCCTCTTTGCATCATCGTTCCTGGCCGGATATTTTATCATGCTGCGGATATTTAAAAACGAAAATCTTACCGATGAGCTTCTCGATAAGCTGACTGTTTATATGGCGGTGGGAGTAATAGTAGGTGCAAGACTGGGACATTGCCTGATCTATGAACCCGAATATTATCTTTCAAAACCGATCGAGATACTGAAAGTCTGGAAAGGCGGACTTGCCAGCCATGGCGCTGCAGCCGGGATACTTATAGCCATCGGCTTCTTTGCATACAAGGAGAAGAAAGGCTATTTCTGGACTCTCGACCGGGTCGCTATTGTGGTTGCTCTGGCAGGTTTCTTTATCAGGATGGGAAACCTGATGAACTCAGAGATCTATGGAGTGGAAACAACACTCCCCTGGGGATTTGTTTTCCTTCGTAACGGCGAGACAGCGCCGAAGCATCCCACACAGATATATGAGGGACTTGCATACCTTATGATCTTCTTCCTCCTCCTGTGGCTCTACTGGCGAAAAAAAGGCGAACATGTCGAAGGTCTTCTGATAAGCCTTATCTGCATCCTTATCTTCGGAGCACGATTCTTTATAGAATTTCTCAAGGAAGACCAGGTGCTGAAAGAAGCCGGTATGCTTCTGAACCTTGGACAAAAATACAGTATCCCGCTGTTCCTGGTGGGCTGCCTGGGACTGGCGATAAGTTTGAAAATCAATAAGAGGAGAGTAATAAACCGGCAATCTACTTCTTCAAAATCCCGTTGAAAAGTACGTCAAGGATCGCGTTAAGCCGGTTCTGGATATTTACCTCTTTCTTCATCCAGAACAGTGGAACCTCAAGACCTTTCAGCGTTGTCTGGATCGCCAGGGCTGTGTATTCACTGTTGGCTACATTGAAGACATTTTTCCTTACTCCGTGCCATATCAGGAGCCTTAATATTGCGAGCTCTTCGCGGTCGTAGCGTGAACGGATAGTCTCTATAAAATCGAAATGATCGAGGTTCTTGTCAAAGATGGCATTATAATAATTGGAGAGTTTTTCGAACGCTTTCATCCTTACAAAAACATAGTTCTTCATTTTGTCGACTGGCGATTCGACTGATTTTATAGCTGTAGTAAGCTCATTTCTAAGGATATTGGCCTCATATAACACTACCGCTTCAAAGATCTCTTCCTTGCTTTCGAAATAATAATATATCGAACTTTTACCCATTTTCAGCTCTCTCGCAATCTCGTCCATGGTGGTTTTACGAAACCCGTAACGGCTGAAAATCTGTCCTGCGGTAACTATTACCTTTTTTCTAAATTCTTCTTTATTAATCATATAGCTCTGGCTTCAGTGTGTTGCCAACTATTAAATACAAAGGTAGAACATAAAATGTTCAGAACAAAATATTCGAACCATGCGGTCGATTATTCGAAAATAGATTTTGCCCTGAATTTTTGTAAATTTGATTCTCCGGTCAATTATGTAACAGAGATTATTATGCTGGTGGGCGGTAAAAATTATGAGAGTATCTGGCCTGATGAATCAGACCCTTCAGTAATAAAGGCGATCGATCAGCAGAAGCTGCCATTTTCATTTGAAATATGTGAAATGAGGAGCGCTGAGGATGTCTTTACCGCCATCAGTGAAATGAGTGTCCGCGGTGCTCCACTGATTGGCGCTGCAGGAGCATTCGGCATCTACCTGGCATCGCTTGAGATGAACTCTTCGTCCGACCAGGAACACCACCTCGAAAACGCTGCCAGGTATCTGATATCATGCAGGCCTACAGCCGTTAACCTTTCATGGGGGGTTAATTTCGTTCTTGAGAAAATCCGTAACAGGAGGCATAATGAAGATGTTTCAGCGACAGCCCTAAGGGCAGCTGTTGAGATATGCCGCCTCGAAAAGGAAAATTGCAGAAAAATCGGTATTAACGCTCTTCCACTGATCGAAGAGATCAGCAGGAAGAAAAAAGGAGAAGTTGTCAATATCCTTACACACTGTAATGCCGGATGGCTGGCCTGCATTGATTATGGCACAGTCACTGCTCCCTTTTATTTTGCACACGAGGCAAAGATCCCTCTCCATATATGGGTCGACGAAACACGTCCAAGGAACCAGGGTGCACGGCTGACAGCCTGGGAGCTTGGAGAGGCAGGTGTGCCGCATACTCTGATAGCCGATAATACAGGTGGACATCTTATGCAGCATGGAATGGTCGACCTGGTACTGGTAGGATGCGACAGGGCTACTCGCAGGGGAGATGTTGCCAACAAGATCGGAACATACCTTAAGGCCCTTGCCGCATTCGATAATAAAATCCCCTTCTATGCCGTATTACCCTCAACATCGATTGATTTTTCATTGTCCGACGGCATTACAGAGATCCCCGTTGAGGAACGCGATCCGGAAGAGGTGACAAATATTTCCGGCCTGTACGGGAAGGATATAGTAAACATAAGATTATGCCCGGAGAGAACAAATGCTCTTAATTTTGGTTTTGATATAACACCGGCAAAATATATAACCGGGCTGGTTACCGAAAAAGGTATATGCAGCGCCGGTGAAAATGAAATAAAAAAGATGTTTCCTGAAAAAATCAAATGATATGGAAGGTGTCGTAAAATTTAACTGTCACTGGAGCCAGTCGGGCCCTGTAATCTCGGATGAACAGTACGAAATTATTAATTACTGGAGGGAGGTACTTTATAATATGGATCTGATCGGCGCCTATGAAAATGGCGTTGGCTTTGGCAACCTGAGCATGAGGATCCGCGGAGGCAATCAGTTCATAATCACCGGGTCGGCAACAGGCGAGATCCCCGAGCTTGAACCCGGCCATTATGTAAAGGTAAATTCATTCAATATCGACGACAACGCTGTCCAGTGTACCGGCCCTCTTAAGGCCTCATCAGAGTCGCTGACCCACGCGGCAATATACCTTGCCGATCCGGGGGCAAATGCTGTCGTACATGTTCATTCAATAGACCTGTGGAACGAACTTATTTATAAGGTGCCGACTACAAACCCGGCGATGGATTACGGCACCACCGGTCTTGCAAAAGATATTTTCAGGCTTTTCAGCGACTCCGATGTCATTGAGAAGAGGATAATAGTAATGGCAGGCGACAGGGCCGGGATCCTTGCTTTCGGTCACGATATGGACGAAGCGGTGAATGTATTGTTGTCGTTTCTCCAGAAGGACAAATGAAAAAAAGGCCTCATTGGAGTTTTGGGTTTCTGGTTATTCAATAATCGTTATAAGCACCGGACACGACCACTATAAAGACTGTTTGGAGCCGGTATATTGGGAGGAGGTGCTTCGGATTTTCAAGCTTAATGCAGGAAGGGTTGTGGGGCTTTTAAGGAAGGTGATTTCCCTGATAAATTAATCTGCTTAACTTTTTCAATAATTTCATCCTGGCTGGTTATTGCATACTTTACGTTACATATCTTATGTTACATATTTAACGTTACGTATTATATGTAA
>JAKLFN010000219.1 GCA_022711195.1 Bacteroidota bacterium | reverse complement strand
ATATTTTTTTATTCTTCCCGCTTTTTTTATTTATTAGTGATTATAATGTGCACTAATTCAATAGAATATGTAATTTATGAACAGATTGTCAACATGTTAAGACCAGAAAAGCGCTTAAATGCCCATATATTCATTGTTTGCGTTAATTTTGCAGAAATTTGATTTTTATTTAAAATAACGCATTTTTGTGTCTAAAAGTCCCACTAAATGTGCAAAAACGAAGAAATAAATTTGCATATGAATTAAATTGAGATAAATTTGTATTCAATTAGTAGGATTGGTCTAACCTTTAATTTAATTACTATGACAAAAAAAGATTTAGTTGCTGCAATCGCAAAAGATTCAGGCCTTACAGTTAAGGACGCAGGAAAAGCACTGAATTCATTCGTTTCCTCAGTAGGAAAAGCAATGAAAAAAGGCCAGAGGCTTCAGCTTCCGGGACTTGGTACTTTTAAAGTTACCAAGAGAAGTGCAAGAGTTGTCCGCAACCCGCGCACCGGTGCCAAACTGAATGTCCCTGCCAAAAAGGTAGTTAAATTCAAAGCAGCTCCGGCTCTGGATAAAGGTCTTTAATCAGGAGTGATTGAAATTGCCTGGAGGGTGTTTTTTACACCCTCTTTTTTTTGTATACTGTTAATAATGATGACATAAAATCGGTATTAACCGATTTTGAAAAATATGAACAAAATAGGTTAAATTGTGTTTATGTGAATCAAATATGGTTTTTTTTATTACTTTTGATTTGTCTTAACATTCCTGATTTTTGAAACATGAATTGTATTATTGTTGATGACGATCAGATCAGTTGTAAAATCCTGGAAGGCTATGTGGCAAAATCTGCGTCTCTTAATCTGGTAGGTACATTCAACGATTCTGTTGAAGCACGGAATGTTATCACCAAACGCCAGGATATCGATCTCATTATTCTCGATATCAAAATGCCGGAAATGGATGGTTTCGACTTTATAATGAGCCTCGATAACCCTCCTAACATAATACTTGTTACATCAGCCGAAGAGTATGCCCTTAAAGCATTCGATTTCAATGTTATCGATTTCCTCCTGAAACCGATATCATATGGACGTTTCTGCAAAGCGATCGATAAAACAATCAGGTATTACTCAAGAAAAGAATCATCAGGTACCGGTGATGAAGAAATATTCATCAAGAAAAGTTCATCTCTTGTAAAACTCAAACTGAAGGATATAATCTATATCGAAGCTCTCGAGAATTATGTTACCCTGAATACCAACGATGACAGGTTCACAATACATTTTACAATGAAAGCCATTGAGAACCAGCTTCCGTCAGGGGTCTTTATAAGGGTTCACAGATCATATATAATAAATAAAAGTATGATACAGAGCATCAAGGAAAACACCCTCGATCTGCTCGTTGGTGATACAGTAAAAAGTATTCCTGTGGGAAAATCGTTCAGGGACACCCTGCTGAATGATATAAATGTGATGGCGAGATAATGTCGCCACATTCTCATGCTTAGCAACCGTCAGCTGTTTCTTCTTCATCTTGGACAAACCTCGCTGTCTCCTTTACTTGTTGAAGTGGTAAGAGCAGAAGGTATTTACCTTTACGGTCCCTCCGGTGAAAAATATGTCGATCTCATTTCCGGTGTTTCCGTAAGTAATTGCGGTCACCGGCATCCGAAAGTTGTCGAAGCCGTCAGGGATCAGGCCGGTTCATATATGCATCTCATGGTATATGGCGAAATGATCCAGTCGCCCCAGGTTAAATATGCCCTGAAGCTCGCCGGATTGCTTCCCGGAAACCTAAACGTCTGCTATTTTGTAAATTCAGGAAGTGAAGCTGTCGAGGGTGCAATGAAGCTTGCCAGAAAATACACCGGCAGAAGCCGCATCATCTGTTTCAGGAATGCATACCATGGCAGCACTCTCGGAGCTCTGAGTATCCAGGGCAACGAAAAATACAGGGATGCTTTCAAACCTCTTATCCCGGATACTTTCTGTATCGATTATAATGATTTCAGTGCTCTGAATGCAATAGACAGCAATACAGCATGTGTTTTCGCCGAGCCTGTTCAGGCAGAAGCAGGTGTCATTTATCCCGCGGCAGGCTTTCTTAAGAGACTAAGGGAAAAGTGCTCTGAGCATGGTGCTCTTCTTGTATTTGATGAGGTCCAGACTGGTTTCGGAAGGACAGGATCGCTTTTTGCTCTCGAGAAATTCAATGTTATCCCCGATATCCTTGTCCTTGCCAAAGCACTTGGAGGAGGAATGCCACTGGGAGCATTCATAGCTTCTCATGAAATAATGTCGGCCCTTACTGAAAATCCCCAGCTGGGCCATATCACAACCTTCGGCGGTCATCCTGTCTGCTGTGCAGCAGGACTGGCATCTCTCGAAGTAATTCTGGAAAATAACCTTCCCGGCCAGGTAGCAGGCAAATCAGCGCTTTTCAGAATAGAACTTGTCCATCCTGCAATAACTTCAATCAGGGGCGACGGACTACTTCTGGCGGTTGAGACTGCCAGACCTGCCTATGTTCATTATGCAATTTCAAATGCCCCGGCTCACGGACTTATACTTGATTACTTCCTTTTTTGCGAAAACGCTTTCAGGATAGCTCCTCCACTTATAATCAGCGATGAAGAGATCGTTCAGGCTTGTGAAAGGATAAAACACCTTCTGGATGAAGCCGTAATAAACTGTAAAGAAAAATGAAGCGGATAAGAGTATTGCTGATATTGATATTATTTTCGGGGATTATACCTGTGACAGGCCAGACAGGGATCGGGGATACACAGCTAACGCTTGAAGACCTTTATAAAAGGATCACTGAAACTAAAGATGAAAATGAAAAGATCCGGCTGAACGATTCAATAACCCTCTTTATCGGAAGCTATGCAGCCTCCGATTCCGTTTTTATTCACAGGTTTGAAAACCTGCGTTGGCTCGGACAGATAGTATCGCCTGATATGAAGCTGAAAATATTAACCTGGAACGTATTTATGCGGAACAGTCCGAACAGGTACTTCTGCTATTTTATCAGAAAGGGTGAGAAGAAGCAGAAGAATACTGTAAATTATCTGACCGGACAAAACCGTGAGGAACCCATAAGGACGGATATAACCTATAATGCGGATAACTGGTACGGAGCTCTTTATTATGCCATTCAGCCTTTCAGGAAAAACAGGCAGACATATTACATTCTTCTTGGACTCGATTACGGCAATATAAAATTATCCAGGAAGATGATTGAGGTACTGAATTTTACTCCAGAAGGTGGTATTCTTTTCGGTCTGGATTGTTTTGAAAAGGAAAATGAGAACGGATTGAGGTATGTTCTTGAATATTCTCCGGAAGGAATTGTTTCTCTCAGGGTGGAAAACGCGAAAATGATCGTTTTCGATAGTCTGACAAAAGTTACAACCGGTCATGGTGACGGTTCGGAACTGTCGGGAGCAGGGATCACCTTTGATGCATATGTCCTTAAAAGAGGTACCTGGAAATTCATTTCAGATGTAGACGTGAAGAATAAGAAGACAGACTGATCATTTACTTAATAGTATGAGCCGGACAAAAATCACACACCTGGTATGTTATGATGACCACCGGACATTTACCGAGGATGTGCGGAAAAGGTTTTCCGATGAGACCAAATACAGAATTGAATCATTTCATACCAGAGAAGAGTTTCTGAACCATTTCAGGAAAATTGCTGAAAATAAATCATGCAAAGTGGCGATAATAGTGGTGCCCGATTCTGCTGAACAGCAGGAATCTGTAATAAAGCTGCCACCGGAAGTAATAATATCTGATCCTGCAACAGGGATCATCCTCATCGTGCCTGCTGCAAGAATGGAAGAGGTAAGAAAAGCCGTCAAATTCAATATCGACGCCTATATCCCGAAGAATACGAACGCTATGCTCAGGATACACAATGAAGTTAAAAAGCTCA
>JAKLFN010000218.1 GCA_022711195.1 Bacteroidota bacterium | reverse complement strand
TCAATACCTTTTCCATTCACTTTTTCACTTGTGTCGGCAGTACCGGCTACAACTTCCTTTATACCCGAGCTGATGATTATCTCAGTGCACGGAGGTGTTCTGCCCTGATGGTTACATGGCTCCAGGTTAACATAAAGAGTCGATTCTTTCAGCAATTCCCGGTCAGTGACAGAATTTATTGCAATTCTCTCCGCATGCGGTTGTCCTGCCTTCTGATGGTACCCCTCGCCGATTACTGATCCGTTATGGATAATGACCGATCCCACCATTGGATTGGGACAGGTCCTCCCTTCAGCCTTACCTGCAAGATCGAGGCATCTCTGCATGAATTTTATATCTTCACCGGAAGGCATTCGCTTTAAAATGCTAATTTTGATAAATGGGTGTCAATATACAAACAATAAAGGAAATCCGGCTTTATCTGAAAAAGGAACTTGAAGAACTCTATCCTCTTCACGAGATAAATGCAATGTCGGCAATCATCCTGAAAGATGTCCTGCAATCTCCCCACCTCCATAATCTTGCACTTCCTGAAACTTCGCTTCAGAAAAAACATGTACAAAGTATTACCCGTATATGCAGGGAGCTTAAAAAAGGAAGACCGCTGCAATATATCCTTGGATATACCGAATTTTATAACTGTACTATACGGGTGGATCAGAATACTCTGATACCCCGTCCCGAGACTGAAGAGCTTGTCGACCTGATAATCAAGGAAAACAGGGGATTCACAGGCACTGTGATGGATGCAGGTACCGGATCGGGATGTATTGCCATAGCTCTGGCAATAAATCTCCCCGGGACAAAGGTAACTGGTTTCGATATTTCAGAAGGAGCAATAAAGAAAGCAAAGGAAAATGCATCTCTTAATCACGCAGAAGTGACATTCCTGGTAGCTGATATTTTCGATCCCGCTCCGTTCTTGTTGAAAAATTCCGGAGCGGGATTGCTGAATAATCCCGGATTAATTGTTAGTAATCCCCCCTATGTACGATCGTCTGAAAAGAAACTGATGGCGGAAAACGTTCTTGGCCATGAACCACAGGGAGCACTCTTTGTACCTGATTCTGATCCGCTCATTTACTACAGGGCTCTTGTTAAACTTGCATCAGCTATCCTCGTTCCCCCGGGGAAAATATATTTTGAGATCAACGAAGCAATGGGAAAACCAATTTGTGAATTGCTTACAACATCGGGATATATATCCGTGGAAATCATAAAAGACCTGAATAATAAGGAAAGAATCATAAAAGGTATAATAAATGAATGATAAGAGCCTGTATTCAACCCTTCTGGCGAATGCTATGGCGCTTTGCTCGAAAAGGGAATACTGTACAGATGATATAAGGACAAGGTTAAGATCGTGGGGTGCCGGAGAAACAGACATAGAAAAGATATTAAGCACTCTTGTCAGGGAGAATTTCCTGAATGAGACCCGTTATGCTTCGGCATTTGTAAGGGATAAATTCAACTACAATAAATGGGGAAAAGTGAAGATCGCTGCTCATCTGAGGGCAAAGCAGATAGCTCCCGGAATAATAACTTCAGCGCTGAATCTGATCGATGATGAGTTATATCTGAGAACCATGAAGGAGATCATCACGGCACATCGCCGCCATATCAAGGCAAAAAACCAGTTCGATCTGAAGGGAAAACTCCTGAGGTTCGGGCTGTCCAGGGGATTTGAAAGCAACCTGCTCTATGACCTTCTCAACGATCCTGACTGATTAACCGGACGCCGCACGCCGGTAGCCGCATGCCGCATTCCGCACGCCGCATGCCTAACGCCGGTCATATCCATTTTATGAGATACACCATAAATGGCATAAATGTGATCAGGAATAAAACGGAAGAAGCTGCAATATCGAATATGATAAGTTGCATAGCTGATTCTTGATCTGCAATGTAGGCCCGTGAAAAGAATATCCTCATAAGCAGCTGGCAGACGAAGAACAGAAATACTCTCATTCCGTTACTGTTCCAGTCATAAGCCTCTCCGATCCTGCCTCTTAGAATAAGCGAAAAACTATGTGAAAGGCCGCAAGAAGGGCACTCCTGGCCGGTTATCTTCTCGTGAATACACGGAACAGGATAATTGTCCTTATCGGGAGAAAAAACTGCACTGTATAAAAGGATCAGTAATATTATCCCGGCAAAAACCAGATTTATTACCAGGTAAGGTTGGTTGAGCAGTTTATTCCCGGAAAATTCAGCAGTTTTATTTTGGATCAACGGTGATTGTATCATCATCAGATGTTTTACCTGTTTCCAGTTCCTCGAGGGTCTTTTCCCTGTCTTTTTTGTTTACACCTGTACTGATTTCAATTTTTTCATCTCCGTTCCGGATCCTGATATCAATATTTGCATCTTCGAGATCTTTCAGTACATCATCATGTACCTCATTAACGATATTCTCGATCTTGTTGGGCCATTTATCGGCTTTTCTGGCAATTTCGCCCGCTACAAAGATCTGTGAGAACGAAATCAGGGTAGCCACAACACCAATAACAAGTCCGGCAACCAGGAGGCCGCGGGGAGAATCACTTCGTGCCGCCTGTGAAAGTCCTACTGATGCAAGCACAATGGCAATTATTCCCGGTATAACCGCCATAAGCCCTACACAGGGAATAACTGCCAGAACAAAAGTAATAATAGCTGTAATGATAGCTGCGACACCCAGGTTCTGTCCTCCCGGTCTCTTTTCAGGCTGCCCCGGCACTGACGCCGTTCCGTTGAACTGATTCGGATTCGTGCTTAAATCTTCCATGGTATTTCTAATTTTTATTTGCTTCCTTATCCAGGATATTTACCATATCCTGTTCTAAAGACGTCAGAGGAACTTCAATGATGCGTCCGGCTTCAACATTATTTTTATAAAAAATGAAAGTGGGGACTCTCATAATATTCAGCTTCTCATATTCTCCTACCGGGGCGATCTTTTCATTGTCGACTCCGATAAACGTAATCTTTTCAGCAGGGAAACCCCACAGGTCGATGATCCTCATAAAACGCGGGACCTCCCTCCTGCTGTCAGGGCACCAGGTTCCCAGAACTATCCTTATCGTAATTTCATCCCTGCTGATATTCTGAAGTCTGGTAATGAATGCCTGATCAGGCTGATAGCTGTCATACCCCTTTGAGTACCATTCCGAATGAGGAGGGATCGCCATCCGGTCCCTGCTGAAATATCCGAGTAACCAGGTTGTCTGTTCCATAAAATTTGTTGAATATCCTGTTGTAACATTTTTATCGGACGATTCCGGTGCTGATGAACTGCGCTGTGCTGTCCTGCATCCGTAGCTAAAGCTCATGATTAACCCGATACTTACCAATATCAATTTGTTCATAGATAGTAGCAATTAAGAATATTACAGAAATTATTCGAAAGAATGAAGTAATATTTCAAGAATTTGTTTTGCAGCTCTGGCTACTGAAGTTCCAGGTCCGAATATAGCCACAACACCTGCATCGTAGAGGAACTGATAATCCTGAGGAGGGATAACACCACCAGCAACAACAAGGATATCCTCCCTTCCCAGCTTTTTCAGCTCTGAGATCACCAATGGGATAAGGGTTTTATGTCCTGCTGCAAGACTGGAAACACCAAGTACATGCACATCATTTTCGACAGCCTGTCTGGCAGCTTCGGCAGGAGTCTGGAACAATGGTCCGATATCGACATCAAATCCGATATCCGCATAGCCGGTTGCGACAACCTTTGCGCCCCGGTCATGTCCGTCCTGGCCCATCTTGGCTACCATTATGCGGGGCTGCCGCCCTTCCTTTTCAGCAAATTTTGCTACCAGCGCCTTTGCTTCATTAAAATCACTGTCCGGTTTATACCCGGATGCATAAACACCTGATATTGTACTTACCACTGCTTTATATCTTCCTGTTACTTTTTCACATGCATAAGAGATCTCTCCGCGCGTTGCTCTTTTT
>JAKLFN010000217.1 GCA_022711195.1 Bacteroidota bacterium | reverse complement strand
ACTTTTGTATTTGATAACAACGACGGTGTGATCGCAACTGTTTACGAACCGAAAGGCGGACGTTTTATGGAAGTCATTTCCGACCAGCCGGGTGTCCAGTTCTATTGCGGTAATTTTCTTAAAGGCAATTATATAGGTCATGGCGGGAAGCCATACATTTTCAGATCGGGATTGTGCCTCGAAACGGGCCATTATCCTGACAGCCCTAATCATGCCGACTTCCCATCCACGGTACTGAACCCTGGTGAAACATTTAAATCGCAGACCATTTACCGGTTCTCAGTAAAATAACATAGTGAAAGTGAAAAATATGTGGATTATAATGGCCATCTGGATGGCCATAGGGCTGGTTTCGTGTAACATCACACCCACCGAAGACCGTTTGGCCGGGTGGGACTACAATCACATGAAAACTGTGAAAAAGGAATTAAAAACCGGAACATCGATATACCATCCTGCCTATCAGAAGCTTATTGAAGAGGCTGATGATGCACTTGGCAAAGGCCCCTATTCAGTAACTTATAAGAAGACCTCCCCTCCTGGCGGGACACTTCACGATTACATGAGCCAGGGGCCTTACTGGTGGCCCGACACCACAAAACCCGGCGGCCTGCCATTTATACGCCGCGATGGGATCAGGAATCCCCAGGCAGGTATCGACAGGAGCCAGTTCGGAAACCTCACAGAATCGGTGACAACACTCTCTCTGGCATGGTTCTTCTCTGGAGAAAAGAAATATGCCGAAAAAGCAGCTGATCTCCTTAATGTGTGGTTTATTGATAGTGCAACATTAATGAATCCACATCTTCAGTATGCCCAGTCGATACCCGGAATAACGGACGGGAGAGGCATAGGGATAATCGATTTCAGAGGGCTATATTCACTTGTTGACGCCATTACATTGCTCGAACGATCCGGATCTGTAAAAAGTGAGGAGATGGTGTTAATAAGAAAATGGTTCTCCGATCTTTTTGTCTGGCTTACAACAAGCAAAAATGGCAAGGATGAGGATGATTACAAGAACAACCATTCTGTGGCTTATGATGTTATTGTTTGCAGCATAGCAAGGTTCCTGGGCGATGATGAATATGTGATCAGGAAAATATCGGAGATGCCTACCCGGCGTATCGATCCCATGATCGAAAACGACGGAAGGCAGCCGGAGGAGCTTATCAGGACAAATGCTTTCGGATATTCGTCAGGCAACCTGAGGAATTTCTTTGATGCCGGAGAGACAGGACTTAAAGTAGGCGTCAATATTTTTGATTATGTGAATCCTGAAGGCGGATCACTGCGGAAAGCCCTCGATTTCCTTGTAAGCTATATAGGCAGGGAAAACGAATGGCAATGGCAGCAGATAGGTGGTTTCGGCGGCTCTGAGAATACTCTTGGTCTTTTGATGCGACGAGCCGCCAGGTATTACGATGAACCCCGATACAAAAAGATGTGGGAAGAAAAATTTGCAGAGGAATTGAAGACAGACTGGAACCTTCTTGTGACTCCTGGCCTTGAATATTAATGTAATATTGTAATGAGAATTAGTGTCGATACGCGGCCGACCACAATTAAAGGGGTTGTGACGAAAGCATTTTTGAAACAGGTACCCTCAGCAGCCAATCTGTTTATTTACGGGGTATTCATAACTTGTATAATTCTGAATATCAACAGATCATCTCTTCCCTTTATGGAATATTTCTCATAATTTAAAACGATAAAATTTATATCATGAAAAAACTGTTATTCAGCATTCCCCTTTTATTTTTCGTATTTCTTATAGTACCACTCCGGGCACAACAGCCTTCTATGAAGTTTCGTGATACATCTCTATCCACGGAAGAGAGAGTTGCTGATCTTGTTTCACAGATGACCCTTCAGGAAAAGGCTGATCAGCTTCTTTATACTGCTCCAGCAATACCAAGGCTGGGGATTCCTTCTTATAATTGGTGGAACGAAGCTTTACATGGCGTTGCCAGGGCCGGTTATGCAACTGTCTTTCCGCAGTCAATAACAATAGCAAATTCATGGGATGAAGGGCTCATGTATAATGTTGCAAATGCTATATCTGATGAAGCCAGGGCCAAATTTCATGAATTCCAGAGGAGAGGGAAGACAGGTATATATCAGGGTCTGACCTTCTGGTCACCTAATATCAATATTTTCAGGGACCCGAGATGGGGCAGAGGACATGAGACTTATGGTGAAGATCCTTTTCTAACGGGAGCCATGGGTTCACAATTTGTGAGAGGAATGCAGGGTGACGATCCCAAATACCTTAAGACAATTGCCACTGCGAAACATTATGCGGTGCATTCGGGTCCGGAGCCGTTGCGGCACTCTTTCAATGCAAAAGTAAGCGAAGTGGACCTGATGGAAACTTACCTGCCCGCTTTCAGGAAACTGATTGTTGATGCCGGAGCTTATTCCGTAATGGGTGCCTATAATATGTTCAGAGATTATCCCTGTTGTGCTAATCCTGTTCTATACGGAATTTTACGGAATGAATGGGGCTTCAAGGGATATATTGTTTCAGACTGCTGGGCTGTATCGGACTTCTGGAAGTACCAGAACTTCTCCAAAGATGCAGCCGAATCGGCCGCTGCTGCAGTAAAAGCAGGCACTGACCTTGAATGTGGTGTCGATTACAAAAACCTCATGAAAGCTGTAGAAAGAGGATTACTTACTGAAGCCGATATTGATGTTGCGGTGAAACGTATATTCACTGCCCGGTTCAAACTGGGAATGTTTGATCCTGATCCCATGGTTCCTTATGCGCAAATACCGTATTTTGTTAATTGTTCCGACTATCATAATTCATTGTCGCGGGAAGCAGCACAGAAATCGATAGTACTTCTGAAAAATAAAGACCAGATCCTTCCTCTTGATAAAAAAATAAAGACCATTGCTGTTATAGGCCCAAATGCAGACAACTTCGAATCACTGATAGGCAATTATAATGGCATCCCCAAAAATCCGGTTACCGTACTTGAGGGAATAAGGAATAAACTCACCCCTGAAACAAGAATTCTTTATGCTGCGGGAAGCGACCTCGCTGAGGGAGTACATAATATGACCGTCATCCCTTCGAGATACCTTCAGGCACCCGATGGAAGGCAGGGAGCTTTGGGCGAGTACTTTAATAACAGGGAGATGAAAGGCAAGCCGTTATTCACGAGAATAGACGACAGGATTGAATTCTACTGGGAACATTTTGCTCCCAGGGCAGATATGCCTGACGACGATTTTGGTATAAAGTGGACAACCTACCTTCTACCACCTGTCACAGGCAGATATGCACTTGGTGGATGGGGCTCCTCGGGATATGAGATACTGCTCGACGGCAAATCAATCATTTCACGCAGGGATGAGCATCATGCTTTTATCCAGGAATATTCGGTCGATCTTGAGGCCGGTAAAAAATATAAGATAGAGATTCTTTATAAAAATTACTCCGGCGATGCCGATGTCAGGCTTTTATGGTCCGCACCTGCCAATGATCTTACTGCTGAGGCTTTAAAAACTGCAGGTGAAGCTGATGCGGTGGTCCTTGTTCTCGGGCTTTCACAGCGGCTTGAAGGTGAAGAGATGAGTATAAAAATTGACGGATTCCTTGGCGGAGACAGGACAAACCTTAATCTACCGGCTGTTCAGGAGAAGTTACTGGAAGTCCTGGCCGGAACGGGAAAGCCGATTATTGTTGTATTAATGAACGGAGGGGCGCTCTCGGTGAACAAGGCTCAGGAAAAAGCATCTGCAATTATTCTGGCAGGTTATCCCGGACAGCAGGGTGGTAACGCTGTAGCCGACGTGCTCTTTGGAGATTACAATCCGGCGGGCCGCCTTCCGGTAACATATTATAGATCAATAGATCAGATACCGGCATTCGAAAATTATGATATGGAGGGCAAGACTTACAGGTTCTTCAGGAAGGAACCTCTTTATCCTTTTGGCTATGGACTCAGTTATACTTCT
>JAKLFN010000216.1 GCA_022711195.1 Bacteroidota bacterium | reverse complement strand
GAAGCCTGGCTGGAGGTTATCAGGGATTCTGACTAAGAGGTATTGTAAAGAAGAAAGAACTTCCTTCACCGGGTTTGCTGGTAAACCATATCCTGCCGTGATTCTTTTCAATAAATTCCTTGCAGATTATTAAGCCAAGCCCGGTGCCTTTTTCTCCTTTAGTCCCTTTATTACTTAAGTTGGAATCTATCTTGAAAAGTTTTAACTGATCAGCAGGACTTATCCCGGTTCCGTTGTCAGAAACTTCTGTCTGCAAGGCATTATCATTTTCACTTAATGAAATCAGGATCTGGCCGTTATCATGAGTGAATTTGATCGCATTTGTGACCAGGTTGCGCATCACCATCTCAATCATATTCCTGTCTGCATATCCTCTTTTACCTGTTTGTAACTGCTTCACTACAGATATATTTTTCTGACCAATAAGCGATCCCAGGATATTTATTGTATTGTCAATGATGCAGGAAATGTCCAGCTCCTCGGGTTCATAAGTTATTTTTTCCCTTTGGGTACGTGACCAGGTGAGCAGGTTTTCCACGAGATCATGAATATGTTTTGAGGATTCAAAGATTGTTTGTGAGTAAAATCTCAGGTCAGGATCAGAGTCGTTTCTGGTTTTCTCGGCAAGTAATTCTGAGATTCCCAGTAATGACTGGAACGGACCTCTCAGGTCATGTGCAATTATTGAGAAGAACCTGTCCTTTGTCGAGTTAAGCTGTTGAAGCTGATCTTTCTGCTGGTTTAGAATTTCAGACTGCTTTTCAATAAAAATTTGATTCTCAAGAACCTGGGCAAGACTCTCTTTTAATTCATGAGTCCGTTCATCAACTTTTCTGCCGAGCTCGGCATTATAGCGTTCAAGTAATGTTATCCTGTGAAAGTAATAAGCCATACCAGCCGCAGAAAGGACAAAAATGATTATCGCGAAAAACCACCAGGTAGTCCAGAAGGGTGGAATAACTTTTATTTTTAGAGTCCTTGGTTCGGGATTCCATAATCCATCAACATTGGCTGCTTCAATAACAAACTCATAATCGCCCCCGTTCAGGTTAAAATATGGAGCGAAGTTTCTGATACCTGATGAATAATTCCATTCCTCTTCAGCAGGCACCAGCTTGAATCTGAAGAGATTGCTTTTGGGATCTGAAAAGTGAAGAGCCGCAAATTCTATCGAAACAGGACTGTGCTTATATGATAAGGTGAGCATGCCGGTTTCATTGATAGCCTTATCAAGAACTATCCTTTCCTTTATCTTTTCACCTGGCACAACCTCCCTATTGAATATCTTCAGGGCGGTCAGGGCAATTCGGGGTGGATAGGGATTACTTTTTATAGAATCAGGAATGAAAATATTGAAGCCTTGTACTCCGCCGAAGTAAAATTCTCCTGATTCATTTTTATAAGATGCAAATTCCCGGAAATGTTCACCCTGCAGTCCGTCACGGCTGCTGAATTTCAGAATATCGAATGATTGAGGATTATCAACAGCGCCTCTGCATTTTACAAGCCCGGCACCCGTGCTCACCCAGATGTTCCTGCTGTTATCCTCAAGTATCCCGAGAATGGCGTTTGCAGGCAGTCCCTGGTCTGTACCTGTATAAATGAGTGAATCGGTCTTCAGATCGACATAATAGAGCCCTTTATTGGTCCCGACCCAGAGATTCCCCTTTGAATCACGGTAGATATCTTTGATCGTGGTGGAGAAGTATTCGTTATATACTTTAGCGAATTCGCCTGTGGCCGGATCAAACCGGTAAATGCCATCGCCGGCAGTGCCTGCCCATATATTATCATCTTTGTCCCTGTACAGTTTTAATACTTCTATATTAAGCCTGTAATGCACAAATTCCTTTGTCCCTTTTTTCAGGAAATCGACACCTCTGTCGGTGCCGATCCACAGGTTCTCCTCCCTGTCGAGGATTACTGTCCTTATAAGGTTGCTGGAGAGAGAGGTCTGTCGGTTTCTGTCCGGACCATAATGTATTATCTTTCCGGTGCCGGTGTCCATATAATCGAGGCCTGAATTATAATACCCAATCCAGAGATTTCCGTTCGATTCCCTGGCCAGTGTTTTTACGTTCACCCCGGCAAGGGAATTTTTATTGCCGGCTTCAGGTTTATATTGCCTGAACTTCCTTGTGTGCCTGTTGAAGAAGAAAAGACCTCCCTCTTCTGTTCCAATCCAGATATTTGATTCATCGCAATCGGTAAAACAATTTATCATTTTCGCGAAGAACATCGTCTCCTCATCAGACAGGTTGTACAGGTTAAATGGTTTGCGTCTGAAATCGGTGTAACCGACACCAAAGGAAAAGGTGCCTGTCCACATAATTTCATTAGGATCAATGAAGATGTCATATATCGAGTTGCTTCTCGAAGTCGAGGGAAGAGGGTCTATCTGCTTAATAAGTTTCATCGAGTCAGTGCCTGCTTCCTGGAAGAAGATGCCCAGCCGGCACCCTATCCAGATATTCCCATACCTGTCATTCATTATCTTCCTGACCCGGTAGCTGAGTGTATTGGAGCTGTCGGGGAAAATATGTACAAGGCTTGTATCTGAAGGATCATACCTGAATATGCCGTTATCCTGGGTGCCTGCCCAGATAAGACCGTTGGCAGCTTTATAAAAACAGTTCACCTGATCTTTGACGCTTTGAGATAAAATAAATCCGGGAACTGTCGAAAATGTATTGCGGCTGATGTCATATATAAAGAGACCGTCGTTCCTGGTCCCGAACCATAATCTGCCATTATCATGGAGTAATGAAATGATAGTAAACTCCTTTTCCACCCTGAGAGGGTGCGATGTGAGAATGTTCTTTTCGCAGCTATATGAGAATAGACCCTTTTCACAACCGATCCATATAGTTCCGTCATTGCCCTCTTCAATGGCATAGACCCTTCCGGTCCTTTCTGTCCCTCCCGAAGTATCACATTGTACTATCCGGTCGAGGTCAAAGTTATATGTGAACAGCGAATAAGTGCCTATCAGCAGATGTCCTTCCGAATCAGTCTTTATGACACTTACCTGTGATGTCCTTGCCTGGTTGCCGATGAGATGATCCTGTGCATAGTATTTCATGTTCAGCCCGTCATACCTCACCACTCCGTCATTTGTCCCGAACCACATAAAGCCATATTTATCCATGGCAACTGCGTTTACCTTGTTGTTGGGTAATCCGTCTTCGAGTGTCAGATAGCGGAAAAGAAGATTCCCGGGATCAATTCCCTGCCCTGAGGATCTTACACTAAGAATAAAAAGAATTGCTGTAAAAATAAACCCCCGGAAAATGAAAGATGTCGGATCTGAAAGTTTCAAAATCTTTTTCTCTTATTGCAAATATAAATATCAGACATCAATAATCATAGTTTATATTTTTAATTATGTCATGATTATTAAGACTTATATGTCATTCTTAATCCATTAAAAAAAGTTAAAAGCCCTTAAATTCACCGGGTTTTGATCAAGCTGTAATAAAATTTAGTAAATTGAAATCCTCTATTTTTATGTAGCCTGAATCATCCATTTTTATGATAGATAAAATGCGAAAAATTCCCGGGAAATGTCTTACAGGAGCTGCTATATTATTTCTTTCAGCCTCTCTCTCTGCGCAGAAAAACCTGCCTTCAGCGATTTACGAATGGAATGATCTTAAAGTTAAAAACAGTTATGGAGTCCAGGTCAGAAAAATATTGAGTGGAAAAACAAGATCGCTGGAAATGTTTGAAATAAAAGCATTCACGCTGATCGGAGGATATTCGGTCAAGGATTATACAATTAAAGAGGGTGTGGATGAACTCTTTATTATTAAGGAAGGGAGTGCCGTAGTAACTGTAAACGGCAGATCTGAACGACTTGGCGAAGGCAGCATAGTGGTAGCTTCTCAGGGTGATCTCATAAAGGTGATGAATGGAGCTAAGAATCCTATGACTTTCTATACATTTAAGTTCAAGCCTTATAAATATGGAAATGGTGA
>JAKLFN010000215.1 GCA_022711195.1 Bacteroidota bacterium | reverse complement strand
CTCTATGAAGAGTCCCCTTAATACCTTTCAGACGGCTTCGGTACTGAATGCCCTGGCATTTTACCCTGAACCGGAACGTAAGAACGAAGACCGGGCCAGGATGACTATCACCGGTGCTACCGATACAGTCGTTGATTCCTTCCCGTATACAATAACCCTTAAGGATGAAAATCAGCCGGTGACTGTCCTTAACGACAGCGATATGCCTCTCTTCCTGAGCGTTGGAAGCAAGCTCTTTATTGAAGACCCGCAGGAGGACACCACAGACTTCAGGGTGACAACCCACTGGTCAGTCTCCGGTGGGATGAGGCCAGATGACGTCACAAGACCCGGCGGCGGGATGCGGCCCGACGACTCCGTCAGTCAGGGCAGCAGTGGAACAAAGGATTCCCTGAAAGGACTTGAAATCAGTGTCAAGTCGGGAATACCGGTGACCTTGACCGCTGAGGTTGAATTCTTCAAAAGCGCCGAATACGTGGTTATAGAAATCCCGGTGCCGTCAGGATTTGCATATAATGAAAAGAAGGGTTACTGGCCCGGAGAGGTTCACCGTGAGTTCTATCGTGACCATGTGGCAATATTCATCCGCCATGCAACACCGGGCATACGGACATTTGAAATCAGCCTTATGCCCCGCTTCACCGGCCGGTTTGTAATGAACCCCGCCAAGGTGTCACTGATGTACTTCCCGGTGATTTACTCAAATAATGAACTGAAAGGGATAATAATTAATTGAACTGAAGAGAGTATTAATATATCTGACTTGTTTGAATATATATTTTTGACTATATTTGTCAAAACGATATTTTTCAAACATGGAAACATTCGCCGGTAAAATACGGGAACTGAGGCTGCAAAAAGGTGATCCCTTAAGAAAAGTTGCCGCCTTCCTTGATATTGATCAGGCCATTCTTAGCAAGATTGAAAACGGGAAACGCACTGCCTTGAGAGAAAATGTCCTGAGACTTGAAGAGTACTACGGGCTGGCTCACGGGACACTGCTGGTACAATGGCTCTCTGACAGGATAGTATTTGAAATGGGTGAAGAGGATCTGGCAATTGAAGCCATTAGTCTTGCTGAAATGAAAATCGGGTACAGATCGGCCGTACCGGTTACAAAAGAGCATGTAATTAAAAAGTTGAAGGAATTCCTCATTAATCACGACAAAGTCAAAAGAGCGTGGCTGTTCGGTTCGTTCGCCAGAGATGAACAGGAACCCGAAAGTGATGTTGATTTACTTGTTCAGGTCCCTGAGAAAAAATCGCTCTCTTTGTTTGACCTTGCAGAGATCAGGTTTCAGCTGGAGGAGCTGATCCAATTAAAGGTTGATGTTGTCATGAAGAGTGCCATAAAGCCGGAAATTCTTAAGCGTATAACCCCGGAACTGATCCTGATCCATGAAAAATAACAGGATAACCAGCAAAGAAAGACTTGGGCATATACTTGATTCAATTTCATCAATTGATTCTTTTCTTGCAGGGTATGACAGGTCTTCATTTCTTGATGACCGGAAGACAATAGACGCTACCCTTTTTCAATTTGCCGTGATTGGAGAGGCAATATTCCGGGTTGATCAGGAAATTCTTGATAACTATGATTTCCCATGGTATAAAGTCAGAGCATTCAGGAATTTTATTCTCCATGAATACCATGCAATTGAAGACAGAGTCATCTGGGATACCGTCCGGAAGGATCTCCCTTTATTAAAGGAGATTATAACTTTGATTTTAAGAAGTGAATTCAATGAATAATTCATTATGAAGCATTATCCTGAACCTGATATCTGCTACAACGAATTCTCCCTGATGCAGAATTTATCCATATTTTTACTGCAAACAGGCAATATCATGAGCCGGAAAAACTTGAAGCAAAGGAAATGCCCTAAAAGTATTATTCTTACTTGTATTATCCTGTTATATGCCTTCACCCTCGATGCGCAACCAAGAAAGCAGAAAGAGGCCCTTCCAGTATATTATCCTCCTTATGGACAATGGGAACACCGTCAGCCGGAAATAATGGGGGTGGATACCTCTCTGCTTAACATGGCTGTCACCTCTGCCGTTGAAAACGAGATTGACTACCCGAAAGACCTTCGGATTCCGATACTCCAGGCATACGGGCGGGAGCCGGGATTCAGGATCATGGGTCCGGTCATCGACCGCGGTGGCCCTGCCGGAATTGTTGTGGTTAAAGGGTACATAGTTGCCTCCTGGGGTGATATTGAAAAACCGGATCTCACCTTCAGTGCCACCAAAAGCTATCTGTCAACCGTCGCCGGACTTGCCTGGGATGAGGGGTTATTCAATGTCACAGACAGGGTTTCACAGTACGTTACAGACGGAACCTTCAGCGGAGACCATAACTTAAAGATAACCTGGGAACACCTGCTCAATCAGACCTCTGACTGGTCAGGAACACTTTTTGAAATGGCCGACTGGGCCGACAGACCGCCACGTACCGGGACACCGGAGGAGTGGCAGAGACGTGAGTTAAAGGAACCGGGTTCCAACTACGAATATAACGATGTGAGGGTGAATCTCCTGGCATATTCTCTTCTTCAGTTGATGCGAAAACCTCTACCCGTAATTCTGAAGGAGCGTATAATGGATCCGATAGATGCATCAACCACCTGGAGGTGGAACGGGTATGACAATTCATGGGTCAGTATTGATGGCCAAATGATACAATCAGTCAGCGGCGGAGCACATTTCGGCGGCGGCCTCGTTATCAACACTCTGGACCATGCCCGGTTCGGACTGCTGCTCGCACGCAACGGGATATGGAATGGCAGACAGCTCATCTCCCGTGAATGGATCAGGATGGCCACAAAACCTTCACCTGCAAACATTAACTATGGGTATATGTGGTGGCTTACAGGTGGAGAAACAGTGATTGAAGGTGCCGGCAAGAACATCTTTTATGCCTCCGGAATGGGAGGCAACTATGTGGTGATTGACAGTGAAAGAGATATTGTAATCGTTCTCCGCTGGGTCAATCCTTCCAAATTCCGTGAACTGACCGGTATGATAATGAAAGCTGTAAATTAAACTCCCGGGAGAGTACCGATATGATGAAGTCTGATTTTTTATGGGTCTTGCCTGATGGCACTCTTGAATCACTTGATTCTCTGGAAAGTGCAATGAAAAAAGTGGGAGAGCCCGGATTTATGTGGTTAAACTATGTGAAAGCCTCCAGGGAGGAACTCACAGTACTGTCCGGATCGCTGGGTCTGCACCCTCTTTCACTTGAGGACTGCACCGACGAGACGCAGGTTCCCAAGATGGACGAGTTCCCGAATTATACATTCATCGTCTTCAATGCACTGCGGTATGACACGGAGGAGGAGGAACTGGTCTCGGATGAGGTCGATTTCTTCATCGGAAGCAATTTCCTGGTTACCGTGAGCGGCTACGCTGATAATTCCAGGTTTCCGATAAACGGCATAATGCCTGTCATCGAACGGAATAATTCCGCAATAAAGAAAGGTCCGGCCTGGCTGATGCACCTGATTATGGACTACATGGTAGACAACATGGCTGATGTTGTGGAACAGGCAGAAATTGACATCGACCATGCAGAGGAGGAGATACTGGCAACCCCCTCCGGCTTCGATCCCTCACGGCTGACATACCTCCGTCGTAACCTGCTGAGCCTTCGAAAAAGCCTGTTCTACGAGCGGGAGATACTTATCAAGATCAGCCGCAACGACTGCGAATGGGTTCCTGAAAAAGCAACAGTACACTTCCGTGACATCTTTGATCATATTTCGAATTTTCTTGAGATGACCGAAAGCAACCGTGATAATGTCACCAGCCTCATGGAACTGTATGCCTCGATGCTTAACAACAAGATGGCGCGCGACTCAAACCAGACCAACGCCACCGTGAGGAGGCTCACATTCATAACAACCATCTTCATGCCGCTGACACTCCTGGCCGGGATATTTGGCATGAGTGAGTGGACGCTCATGACAGGCGGGGAGGAGAATCTGCGTCACTCCTACCCTCTCTTTGGTATTATGATGGTGGC
>JAKLFN010000214.1 GCA_022711195.1 Bacteroidota bacterium | reverse complement strand
GCGACGGACTTGTGCCCAGCGGAGGCGCTGCAACTGTGATCCTCGAAGACCTTGAGTCGGCGCTTAAAAGAGGAGCACCTATAATCGCAGAAGTGATAGGATACGGATTCTCCTCCGACGGAGTACATATTTCTGTTCCCGATGTCGACGGACCTGTACGAGCCATTTCAATGGCATTGAAAGATGCAGCAATAGGTCCTGAAAAAATAGACTATATAAACGCACATGCCACATCGACACCTATCGGCGACCAGAACGAGGCTAAAGCCATCGACATACTTTTTGGAAAGCACAAGCCCCTGATATCGTCTACAAAATCGATGACCGGACATGAGATGTGGATGGCCGGGGCCAGCGAAATAGTCTATTCGATAATCATGATGCAGAACTCGTTCGTGGCGCCCAATATTAACTTCACCGAACCTGATGAGTTCACATCAAAACTCAACATAACACCTGTCACAAAGGAGAAAAATATAGATACTTTCCTTTCAAATTCATTCGGGTTCGGAGGAACAAACTCTTGTTTAATTGTAAAAAAGTTTAATTAACTTAGCGCGCTTTAAATTATACATATGACCAGGGAAGATATCGTAAAAACTATTAACGGATTACTTATTGAAGAGTTTGAGATTGATGAGAATGCAATCAAACCTGATGCACATCTGAAAAATGACCTTGGCCTCGAAAGTCTCGATTTTGTAGATATTGCTGTTATAGTACAGAAAGAATTCGGCCTCACTCTCAAGGGTGAGGAGATGACCTCAATAAGAACCCTTCAGAACCTTTACGACTATATCTTTAACTGCATCCAAAAGAAATAATTTAATGTGGCAACCTGGAAAGGCAAAACAAGGGGTGGTTTAACAGGTTATAAAATATTCATCACTGTCCTGAAATATTCAGGACTTCCGGCAGCATATTTCCTTCTCAGGTTCGTAGCCTTCTATTTTTTTCTCTTCAATCCGCGCTCCTTTTCAGCTATATATGAATTTTACCGCAGGCGACTGGGCTTCAAGCGCTTAAGATCGGTAATACAGGTATATAGAAACTACTACGTCTTCGGACAGGTCCTTCTTGATAAGATAGCTCTGACAGCCGGGTTCAAGGCAAAGTTCACCTTCAGATTCGACGGCGAGGAACACCTCAGGAAAATGGTCGGAGAGAATACCGGGGGACTTCTGATAAGTGCGCATACCGGTAATTTTGAAATGGCCGGATATATGCTGGAGCGGCTTCAGACCACTGTGAATATAATTATGTTCGATGCCGAACATGAAAAAATTAAAGAGTATCTCTCAACGGTTACAAACAGAAACTACAGGGTCATCGTAATAAAAGATGATAACTCCCATATCTATGAAATTAACAATGCCCTCAGGGATAAGCAGATAGTGTGCATTCATGGAGACAGGTTCCTTCCCGGAAGCAAAAAGATGAAGGCAGAATTCCTTGGCAGTGAGGCCTTATTCCCGACAGGTCCCTTCTATATGGCAATGAAATTCAATGTTCCGGTTTCTTTCGTCTTTGCAATGAAAGAGGACAGCAAAAGCTATCATTTCTATGCCTCTACTCCCCAGTATTTTCAGCAGGAAGGCCTTCAGGAAAAAAGAGATCAGACAATCCTCTCTATCATTAAAAGCTATATTTGTGAAGTGGAGAAGACAGTAAGGAAATATCCGGAACAATGGTTCAACTATTATAATTTCTGGGAAACAGATGGGAGGTAAAAGACTTTTGCTTGTTTCTGCCAACCGGCATACCGAACCATATCCGGTATATCCCCTGGCGATCTCGTATCTGAGCTCATATATGGCGCGCGAAATGCCTGACCTCCAGGTATATGTTGTCGATCTTATGACCTCCTCGTATGATGATCTGGCACACAGGCTCAAAGAACTTAAGCCTCACTATACCGGAGTCTCGCTGAGGAATATCGATGATGTAAATATTTATAAGAAAGAGAGCTTTATAAACCACTACAGGAAAATTGTTGACATAATCCGCGAAAACTCTGAATCAGTTGTAATTATCGGAGGATCAGGCTTTTCGATATATCCAAAGCTGCTCTTTGAAACTCTCAATCCTGATTTCGGCATATATGGCGAAGGAGAGCAGAGTCTACATGAACTGATCACCGCCCTCGATGAAGAAAAGGATTTCAGGGATATAGAAGGCCTTGTGTACAGGGATGATGCTGGAGTGGTTGCCAACAGGAGAGGGACACATTTTAAAACACCTGTACTCGATTTCGAGGAGGAGCTTGCAGATTTTTACTGGCAGAACAGCGGGATGCTTAACATACAGACCAAACGTGGATGTCCTTACAGCTGTGTCTATTGCACCTATCCGGTAATAGAAGGGCACAAGGTAAGGACACTCGATCCCGGGCAGATTGTGAAAACATTAACAGACCTGAAAATCAGGAAGAACATAGATTATGTGTTTTTCACTGACTCCATTTTTAACATCAGCAACAGTTTCAATAACGACCTTGCAGCAAAACTGGTAAAGGCAAATCTCAATATCCGGTGGGGTGCATATTTTAATTTCACAAATATCGACAAGGACCTGCTGGCAAGGATGAAAGAGGCCGGACTTAAGCATATCGAATTCGGTACCGATTCAATTTCTGATCCTGTCCTTGAGAAATGCAATAAGCCTTTCAGGGTTGAAGATATTCTCAGGATATCTGATTACTGTACTGAGCTGGATATAGATTATGCTCATTTTCTGATCCTTGGCGGTTATGGTGAGACGGAGGATACAGTAAATGAGACATTTGAGAATTCTAAGAAGATAACAAGGTCGGTATTTTTCCCTTTTATCGGCATGCGTATATACCCGGGGACGAAGCTGCATGAGATTGCTGTCGAAGAAAAAGTTGTTGGCAGGGGTGATCTTCTGCTCGAGCCCGTATATTATGTTTCGAAGGAGGTCGATATCAGCAGGCTTAAGGAGAAGGCTGCGACTACGGGCAAAGCTTGGATCTTTCCCGACGATGATCTTGGTAATGTTATGGTTAAGATGAGGCAGCGGAATAAAAAAGGACCTTTATGGGAGTACCTTGTGAAATAAGACCAAAGACAAAAGCCACTGGAAAGAATAACCTGCAAACTTGCACCCTGCACCCTGCAACCTGCAACCTGCACCCTGCAACCTTAAACCTTAAACACAAATTAACCCATGAATCCTTCAGACTATAAAATACCCGACCTTATCCCCCAGCGTCCGCCGATGGTGATGATCGACATGCTCACACGTGCTGATGAGAGATCGGCAGGGGGGAAGCTCAATATAAAGGAGGGGAATATTTTTTGTCAGAATGGTAAGTTTGCGGAGGCGGGGATGGTGGAGTTCATTGCCCAGACTGCTGCGGCGTTTACGGGATACAACCAGGTTAAATCGGGAATGGCTGTGAAGCTTGGTTTTATCGGGTCGGTGAAGAATCTGTCAGTACATTCACTGCCTGATGCTGGTACTGTGATAGAGTCGGAGATAGTCGTTGACAGCGAGGTTTTGGGATATACAATTATTACCGGGAGGGTATTTCAGGAGGGGAGGTTGCTGGCAGAGTGTGAGATGAGGATAAAGGTTGAGGGCTGAATATGAAATAACAGCTATTTTCGTCAGGAATAAAAAAATCTGGTTATATTTGCGGCTCGATAAAAGACCTCCATTACAAAAGTTCTGGTGGTCAGTACTCCTTCGCTAAAGCTTCGGAGTATAATACGGGGTGTAGCGCAGCCCGGTTAGCGCATCTGGTTTGGGACCAGAGGGTCGCAGGTTCGAATCCTGCCACCCCGACAAAATGGGTAACAACCCAAAACAAAAGCTCGTAAATCTTAGTATTTATGGGCTTTTTTATTTTTCTGATACAAAATCGAAACAATTACTTTCAACCAAAATGTGACCTATTCGGTGACCAAAATTTTATTTTACTTTTGGGTCACCGAATAGCACGTAAGTAATTTATTTACAATTAGTTGAATAATATTATTTAGGTGTTTTTGATGGATTTTAACAGTCAA
>JAKLFN010000213.1 GCA_022711195.1 Bacteroidota bacterium | reverse complement strand
ACTCTGGAGGAAGAAAGGCTGGCTGATCCAGGATGAAAAACCATCTTTCTATATATATGCCCAGACAATGGAGGGCCGTACTCAATATGGCATCGCAGCTTGCGCTTCTGTCGACGATTACCTTAAGGGCATTATTAAAAAACATGAGCTGACACGTCCTGATAAAGAACAGGACAGGATGGTACATGTACGGGCCAATAACGCAAATATCGAACCAGTATTCTTCACATATCCTGCAGTAAAAGAGATAGATGCTATTGTAAAAAAGATTGTCAGGAAGGAAAAGCCTGAGTATGACTTTACTGCTGAAGATGGTTTCGGGCATCATTTCTGGCTGATCAGGGATCCGGAAACGAACGAAAGGATTGAAACTCTTTTCAGGGAGAAAGTGCCGTACATGTATGTTGCAGACGGACACCATCGTACGGCAGCGGCTGCCCTTGTCGGCAAGGAAAAAAGGGATATGAATCCAGCACATACCGGCAACGAGGAGTACAACTATTTCCTGGCAGTTATATTTCCCGACGACCAGATGAGGATAATTGATTATAACAGGGTCATCAAGGATCTGAATGGCCTGACAAAGGAGGAATTTCTTTCCAGGCTGGAAGCAGGCTTTGAGGTGAAGGATAAAGGAGAGAAGATCTACAAACCGAAGAAACTGCACGATTTCTCCATGTACCTCGATGGCAGATGGTACAGCCTCAGGGCCAGGAAAGGCACTTTCGATGATAATGATCCGATAGGTGTACTTGATGTTACCATCCTTACCAGGCAGATACTTTCTCCGGTACTCGACATACAGGATCTCAGGACTTCGAAACGTATCGACTTCGTAGGAGGTATCCGCGGTCTTGGTGAGCTGAAGCGAAGAGTCGACAGCGGAGAGATGAAAGTAGCCTTTGCACTGTTCCCGGTATCGATGAAACAGCTGATAAACATCGCCGATTCAGGTAATATCATGCCTCCGAAGACCACGTGGTTCGAGCCGAAGCTGAGAAGCGGACTTGTTATTCATCTGCTTGAGTAGATTATTTTAGTCTGCCCGGGTTCTTCATAAAATAATTGCAAGGGGAGTTGCTTTATGTCCGATATTGTTTCCAATATTATTTCGCTGAAGAGGCAGATACCCTTGTCTGTCAGACTGATTGCTGTTTCCAAAACGAAAAGTGTTTCTGACATTCTTGAAGCCTACAGTGCCGGTCAGAGGGCTTTTGGTGAAAACCGCGTACAGGAATTACTCTCTAAGAAGGATAAGCTGCCACCCGATGTTGAATGGCATCTTATCGGGCATCTTCAGTCGAACAAGATAAAATATATAGTCCCCTTTATCAGCATGATACACTCTGTCGATTCATTCAGGCTGCTGACAGCAATCGATGAGGAGGCTGGAAAAATAAAGCGGCAGATCGACTGCCTGATACAATTTCATATCGCCAGGGAGGAAACAAAATATGGGTTTTCATTCAAAGAGGCTGACGAAATGATGGGTACCGACGAATTCAGGAATCTTAAAAATGTCAGGATATGCGGGGTAATGGGGATGGCAACCTTTACCGATGATACCTCCGTTGTACGATCGGAGTTCCGAGACCTTGCAACCCATTTCAAGTCTCTTAAAGATAAGTATTTCAACAGGTTACCATATTTCAAAGAACTATCAATGGGCATGTCGGGCGATTTTCTTACTGCAATTGAAGAGGGTAGCACTATGGTTAGGATCGGAAGTATTATATTTGGGGAGAGGGTTTAGAGGTGAGAGGTGAGAGGTGAGAGGTGAGAGGTGAGAGTGAGAGTGAGAGTGAGAGTGAGAGTGGGTGTAATGTATAGTAATTTGTAAAATTTCAGTTATGGGAAAATTATCAGTGAAATATCTTGGACTGGAGCTCAGGAGTCCGCTTATCGTCAGCAGCAGCAGGCTGACATCAACAATTGATTATCTGAAACAGGCTGACGACAGTGGTGCAGGGGCTGTGGTGCTGAAATCGCTCTTCGAAGAGCAGATAAACCAGTATGTTCATGCCATGCAGCCTTCGCACAGCTACCCCGAGGCAGATGACTATACTGCTTTTTATATCAAGTCGCACTCTGTCGAAGAATATCTCACACTTATCCGGAAGGCAAAGGAACAGATCAGCATCCCTGTAATCCCGAGCATTAACTGTTACACCTCGGAAGGGTGGACTGACTTTGCAAAAAATATCCAGGATGCAGGGGCCGATGCGCTGGAGATAAATGTCTTTATGCTTCCTTCCGACCGTAAACAATCATCGGCTGATACTGAAAAAGTTTATTTCGAGCTCATCGGGAAGCTGAAGAAGGTAATTACAATTCCCATTGCCCTGAAGATCGGATACAGGTTCTCTAATATATTGTATATGATCGACCAGTTTTACATGAGAAAAGTGGAAGGCGTGGTAATGTTCAACAGGTTTTATGAACCTGATATTGATATTGAGAATCTCGACGTTGTTCCTTCAGCCATATTCAGCAATGAGAGCGAACGCAGGATGGTGCTCAGGTGGATAGGTATGGCCAGTGCACAGGATATTAAAATTGATATCTCTGCATCAACTGGAGTACACAGCGGCAGCGATGCAGTCAGGTATATACTCGCCGGCGCCAATTCTGTACAGGTGTGTTCCGTTCTGTATCAAAATGGAATCCCGTATATCAAAACCATGAACAATCAGATCGGGGATTGGATGGAGAGTAAAGGTTTTGCGACGGTGGATGAATTCAGGGGAAAACTTAATTACCGTAACTACAAAAAACCTCTTGTATTTGAGAGAACACAATTCATGAAGTACTTTGCTTCCGAAGATTGAAAGAGAGTGTCTTAAAAGGTGAGATCCATTAACCGCAAAGGTCGCAAAGGATTAACGCAAAGGACGCAAAGTATTATTTTTCATTAAGTTTTCTTTGCGCACTTTGCGAAGACTTAGCGTACTTTGCGGTTAAAAGAGACTTTTGATAGGACTTCTTTCTTTTTACCCCCTCGAGGCTGTCTCAAAAGCCTTCTTTTCTTCATCTACCCCTAAATTCACTTAAGGGGGTTGGAGCTCAAATAACCACTTAGAATGCGGGAGGGATGCTATCTCTCCAGAATTGAGATCAGCTCATGAACAAGGGCGTTTTTTTCATTCATGAAGGCAAAGGGGCTCTCCATAATAATTGTTATGAGCTCATCTTTCCTTGGCCGGGTGGCATTCTGAACACTTCCTTCAATGACGGTCATACACTCTATTGATGTGGCATAATCGGCTTTCAGGAAAGTCCTGGTCATATCAGTAAGGTAGTCGGAGTAATCAAGTCCCGACTGCCAGCATGAGGCAACAAGCATGCTGATAGTCTGTGGTTTATATTGTTTCCTTATTTCACTGATCACTTCCGGCCTGACCGACTGGTCCTTAAGGTCGTTAAAGAATTCAGAAATGACAGGGCGGACAGAGTTGCTGGTACACCTGTCATAGTATTCTGCCAGGAGTGTCACAGCTCCTTCGAAAGGTTCTTCGTCGCGGAGCGCCTGAATAGACTGTATAACAGCTTCCGCATTGTTTTTCTTCAGGACTGCAGATAGCTCCTTCAGCTTTTTGTCTGATCTTTTCACTATTTCTGAATTTTCGGCAAAGTTAGAAATAGACTTAATAAATTGCCCTTTTTTGAAAAATAAAAATAAAATACTAATTTAGTCCTTGATTACGTTTGAAATTTAAACACTTGAACCATGGATAAGAAAATCAGAATCAGCTCCGTTATTTTTTTGGTATTTATTCTTGCTGCCGCAATTCTTACAGGCTGTAAAGGCGGTAATAAGGCTGAAAAGGAAGATGAACAGGAAGGTAAATTACCGGAAAACCTTACCGAGATAAAACAGGATATCGACCAGGCCAAGAAGATCTTTAATGCTCTGCCATCGCCTCTCGAATCAGCGCAGCTTATCAAAACTGCCGGAGCAGAATTCGATGAGAAGCTCCTTAACCCGGTTTCGAAGCAGAACACCTATGTTACCAGCAAGGCTATGGCCCTGAACCTGGGTGTTTATACCTGCG
>JAKLFN010000212.1:2975-4061 GCA_022711195.1 Bacteroidota bacterium | reverse complement strand
GAATATGAGGTATCACGAGGAGGCCAGGTATTTGTTATACATAACAGGGTCGAAAATATTACCGAGATACAGAATAAAATTCACAGGATCTGTCCAAATGTTAAAACAGCAGTTGTACACGGTAAAATGGACGGACAGACGATAGAAAATGTAATGTTCGATTTCATCCAGGGCGATTATGATGTCCTTGTCGCTACTACGATTATCGAATCGGGACTGGATATACCGAATGCAAATACTATTTTCATAAACGATGCACAACATTTCGGGCTGTCTGAGCTTCATCAGCTAAGAGGAAGGGTAGGACGGTCAAATAAGAAAGCATTCTGTTACCTCCTTGCGCCTCCTCTTTCTAACCTGACTCATGATGCCCGACGGCGGCTTAAGGCTATAGAGGAATACTCGGAACTGGGCAGCGGATTTAATATCGCAATGCAGGATCTCGATATCAGAGGTTCCGGAAATTTGCTTGGCGGAGAACAAAGCGGATTTATTGCTGATGTCGGTTTCGAAACCTACCAGCGGATACTGAATGAAGCATTACAGGAATTACGGGAAAGTGAGCAGACAGTGCAGAGTGAAGCACAAATCAGGGAGAGTATTCCACCGGCAAAGGTCAAACCAGAATCATGGGTTTCAGATTTTCAAATTGATACTGATCTGGAGATCATGTTCCCCGATGAATATATCTCAAATATATCTGAAAGGATCAGGCTTTATAAGGAACTTAATGAGATTGAAAATGAGGAAGCTCTCGAATTATTCGGAAAGAATCTCAGCGACCGCTTCGGCCCGCTTCCCTCACCTGCTTCAGCCCTCCTTGATATTGTCAGGATAAAATGGAAGGCCGTTCAGCTCGGCATTGAAAAAATCCTGCTCAAAAATGATCTCCTTATAGCCAATTTCATTTCCGATCCCGATTCATTATTCTACAGAAGCCAGCTTTTTGTGTCAATAATGAATTATGTGAACCGCTTCCCGAATCAGATGTCAGTCAGACAGAAGGAATCGAAACTCAGCCTCACTATACGTGATACCAAATCCGTTCATTCAGCAATCCGTATCTTAGATACTATAATTAATTCT
>JAKLFN010000212.1:0-2966 GCA_022711195.1 Bacteroidota bacterium | reverse complement strand
AGATTTTCAAATTGATACTGATCTGGAGATTATGTTCCCCGATGAATATATCTCAAATATATCTGAAAGGATCAGGCTATATAAGGAACTTAATGAAATTGAAAATGAGGAGTCTCTCGAATTATTCGGAAAGAATCTCAGCGACCGCTTCGGTCTGCTTCCACCGCCTGCTGCAGCCCTCCTCGATATTGTCAGGATTAAATGGAAAGCCGTTCAGCTAGGCATTGAAAAAATCCTTCTCAAAAATGATCTCCTTATAGCCAATTTCATTTCCGACCCGGATTCATTATTCTACAGAAGCCAGCTCTTCGTGTCAATAATGAATTATGTGAACCGCTTCCCGAACCATATGTCGGTCAGGCAGAAAGAGTCGAAACTAAGCCTCACTATAAAAGACATCAAAACCGTCCAGTCAGCAATCCGTATCTTAGATACTATAAATAATTCTGTCTAAAACCCCAACTCTAAGTACTCTAAGTACTCTAAGTACTTTAAGTACTTTAAGTACTTTAAGTACTTTAAGTACTCTAAATACTTTAGGCCTTTTCCTCCCAATTTCCTAACTTTGCCTGATAACAACTGCTACAATGAATGTAATCTATGACGTTGGTAATACTGTAAACAAGCTTGCATTATATGACCGGGGGAAGAAGATCTTTTCCATCAGGACCAGAGATCTGACATGTGAACTGATAAAGGAGAAAACCCTGCCTTTCAGGCTCAGTAAAATGATTATCTGTTCTGTTAAAGACCTGCCTGAGTTCTTATATGATCTGATGAGTGTCGACATACCTTTTGTACACGTTCTGAACAGCAAGTCAAAACTCCCTTTCAAAAATGAGTATGAAACTCCGGAAACACTTGGTCCCGACAGACTTGCATCTGTTGCCGGTGCCAGCTTACATTTCCCTGATGAAGATGTACTCATAATTGATGCCGGAACGGCGATCACATATGATTTCCTGTCGGGAAAGAAATATAAAGGAGGAAATATATCTCCGGGATTAACAATTAGATTCAGGGCGCTTCATAAATTTACAGATAAGCTTCCGCTGGAAACAATATCGGAAGACTATACATTTCCGGGCAGAAATACATCTGATGCGATTAAGGCGGGAGTTATTACAGGGGTTGTATATGAAATAAATGAGTATATTCGCACGTTTAAGAAAGATCATAACAAATTAAAGGTCATCATTACAGGCGGGGACAGTGAATTTCTTAAGGACAGGATCAGATACCGAACCAGATATTTTCCCGACCTTGTACTTGACGGATTAAATTATATTCTTGAATACAATGCGAAATAGGCTTGCTGCAGTTCTTCTCCTGATTTTCATATTACCCTCATATTTTGTTGCTTACGGACAAAAACTCGTAAATTCGCCTTATGCCCGTTTTAATCTGGGTATACTGGAACCGTCCGGCTCATTCCGAAGCCAGGGTATGGGAGGAACAGGTACGGCAATCAGGGATAACAGTAACCTTTATTATACAAATCCCGCTTCATACAGCAGTATAGATACAAATTCATTTCTTTTTGATTTCGGAATTGATTATGGAATAAACATCCTGTCTGACGGATCTTCCCGTCATAACTCTGATGATATCAATTTCGACCATATGCTTCTCGGATTTCCCATACTGAAAGGATTCGGAATGGGACTGGGAATTACAACCTACAGCAATGGTTATTACTCAATTTCTGAAGCAATAGGTGAAGATGATCCGGGTTACGATCCGGTCACAGGCAGATATATTGAAACTCATGCCGGCAGCGGGGGGATCACAAAATTCTTCATAGGCTCCGGGATCAGAATGTTCAAATACCTTTCTGCAGGTGTTAATCTCAATCTGCTTTTCGGTAAATTAAACAGGACCAATCAGTTCGATTTCACCGACTATTATAATTCATACAACAATAACAGCAGCGAAAATCTCCGGATCAGCGGACTGAACCTTGATTACGGACTTCAGTTTGAAATCCCGCTTAAAAAAGATTACTTTATTATTGCAGGCGCTTCAATGGGTTCCGGCAAGAAATACAAAACAAACTTTGAAGCCATCTCCTATCGTTACACCTACTATGGCACAACAGATACAATAAACTGGTCGGCAGATGACTCAAAATCATTTATTCCGGGCAGTATCAGGACCGGATTATCCTTCGGGAAGAAGAATAAATTCACAGGTGCTTTCGATTATGTTATGACAAAGTGGTCTGAATCGACCTTAAGTGGAAGCGACGGATACCTGGCCGATACCAGGTCACTGCAGCTTGGAGTGGAATATATCCCTGAGAAATATTCAAATTTCAATTTCCTGAAAAGGATCGAATATCGTCTTGGCGCACATATGGATGATAATTACCTTCTTATCAACGGAGAACAGGTAAAGGAGCTTGGAGTCAGTTTCGGACTGGGCTTACCAATGAGACGGACTTTCTCGAAAGCAAATTTATTCTTTGACTATACAAGAAGATCAGGTTCCGGTTCATTGATGCATACCGAAAATTATTTCTCGGTTGGTGCAAGCCTGAATCTTTATGACTACTGGTTCGAGAAAAGGAGATATCAATAATTCTTATGTCATCATCATTTCGTAGCAATACTTCCATCTCTTACTTTTATTTCTGTGTATTGCTTGTCATTTCTCTCTTATCCTGTGAAAGGAAGATTGATACGATCAAGAAAGATGTTGTTCTTCTGCTTCCATCAATAACCGCAAAAAATTCGACCACTGTATTTACTGATTCCGGGAAGGTACAACTGGTGATGTCTTTTGACATAATGGAATCGTATAACAATGCTGAAGAACCTTATTCCGAATTCAGATCAGGTATCAAAGCTTTCTTTTATGACGGTCATCCGGAGCCGGCCGGAACGGTTTTTGCCAAATATGCAAAGTATATCGACAAAAAAAAATTGTGGGAGCTCAAGGATTCTGTGGTTGTTGTAAATGAATCA
>JAKLFN010000211.1 GCA_022711195.1 Bacteroidota bacterium | reverse complement strand
CGTGAAATCTGTAACAGTGGCACATGCAGGGCCGGGATCGTCAGAACCAACAATACGAAAAGCTCTGGCAATAGGAGCGGATGATGCCATACGCATAAATACCGAAGCGGCAGACGCCTGGTATGTTGCCTTTCAGCTTGCAGAGGTCATCAGGAAAGAACAGTATGATATAGTAATGTGCGGAATAGAGTCGAGCGACTTTAACGGCTCCCTGGTAGGAGGCATGATTGCTGAATTTCTTGGCATCCCATCGGTATCAGCCGTTTCGTCGATTAACTTCGAAGAGGGAAAACCTGTAATAACCCGCGACATCGATGGTGGCAGGGAGATCACCGAGGTGGATGCTCCCTTTGTTGCAATAGTGCAGAAAGGTATAGCAAAGGAGCCGCGCATAGCCGCCATGAGAGGTATTATGATGGCAAGAACAAAGCCTATAAGGGTTTATGAACCCGTGGCCGCTGACACTCTTACACAGATAGTGTCACTCGAAAAGCCTGCTCAGAGGGCTGCATGCCGTTTCATCGATGCTGCCAATCCTGCTGAGCTGATAAACATCCTGAGAAATGAAGCAAAAGTCATCTGATTAAAATTAATTAAAGAATATGTCAGTATTAGTATATACGGAAAACTGGGACGGGAAATTCAAGAAGCTCTCGTTCGAACTTGTATCTTATGCAGCAGCGGTTGCAAAAATGATGAATACATCAGTTACGGCGCTATCGATAGGAAATGTTTCTGACGATGAACTGAAGACCCTTGGCAAATATGGCGCAGTAAAGATCCTGAGCGCTGGCAATGAATTTCTCTCGGTCCTCGACAGCCAGGCTTATTCGGCAGTAATTTCTGAAGCCGCATTAAAAGAGAATGCATCGGTAATAATCATTTCGAATAATAATACCGGGAAAGCCCTTGCTCCCAGGATATCAGTACGGCTTAAGGCAGGTGTTGGTTCCGGTGTCAGCAGGCTGCCTGTGAATATCAGTCCTTTCACTGTATATAAAAGAGCATATTCAGGGAATGCCTATGCACATGTAGTTATCAAATCAGATATCAAGATACTCACACTTGCACAGAACTCCTTCGACATTGCCGAAACACCAGGTGATGCAGTTATCGAAAAGATCAGCACTGGTGCCGATGCTTCGCTGGTAAAGACCCGTGTTAAGGATGTAAAAAAACAGACAGGTAAGATGCTTCTTACCGATGCCGACCTGGTAGTGTCCGGCGGCAGGGGAATGAAATCACCCGATAACTGGGCTCCCCTTGAAGAGCTTGCCGAAGCACTTGGCGCTGCAACAGCATGTTCGCGTCCTGTCTCCGATGAAGGCTGGCGTCCGCACGAAGAACATACCGGACAAACGGGAAAGATAATTGCACCCAATTTGTATATTGCCGTGGGAATCTCCGGAGCAACACAACACCTTGCAGGAGTAAGCTCCTCGAAATACATAGTAGCTATCAACAGCGACAAGGATGCGCCGATCTTCGAAGCTGCCCAATACGGAATTGTGGGCGATGCAATGAAAGTTCTGCCACTGCTGGTGACCGCTGCTAAAGAACTAAAAAAGTAGAACCTTTGTGTACCTTTGAGTATTCCTTAGTGCCCCTTTGTGGTAAAAAAAAATTAACCACGAAGAACACAAAGGATAACACAAAGTATCACAAAGGAAATAATATCTATTTCAGGTACAGATAATGGTAAAACAGATCCTGTTTGCGGTTACGCTTCTGATAACTCTCGGAGTTTTCTCCTGGACGGTCAGCAGGCTATTAAAGTATTTCAGCTTCACGCGCTCCGGCTTCCCGGTCAGGGACCTGGGTAAACGCTTCGGCGTGATGATGGAAGTAGCCTTTGGCCAGACAAAAATATTCAGGCGCCCTGTCATCGGCTTTGCTCATGCAATGGTCTTCTGGGGATTCTGTGTGATCCTTCTCGGCAGCATCGAAATGGTGACCGACGGCCTTGCCGGAACTGAAAAAGCACTCAAATTCCTTGGTCCGCTCCATGATATAATAATGGCCTCAGGCGATATTTTAGCGGTTATAGTCGCGATAGCAATAATTATCTTTCTTTTTCGAAGGCTCTTTCTTCACATAAGCCGTTTTGAAGGAATTGAGATGAAGAAGAGATCACACCGCGATGCAAACATATCACTCTCGCTGATACTCCTTCTCATGCTTTCACTGATGTCGATGAACATGGGTTACCTGGGCTTACAGAAAGTCTCAGGAGGATCAATTCATGGTGTCTACCCTGCTGGACAGATGCTGATGTCATTAACTCCAGGTCTTTCTGAGAAGACCTTCAGGATAATTTATGAGGCATCGTGGTGGATTCATATTCTGGCTATCTTCTTCTTTGCAAATTATCTCCCTTATTCCAAGCATTTCCATGTGTTCATGTCGGTGCCTAACGTATTCCTTTCAAGGCTTGAACCGCTCGGAAAGCTTGACAACATGGAGAGCATTGCTAAGGAGGTAAAGCTGATGATGAATCCGGAAACAGCATACCAGGCAGCTCCTTCAGATACCCCGCCCCTGAGGTTTGGCGTCAAAGATGCTGAAGATGTGACATGGAAGAATTATTTCGACTCGCTCTCCTGTACCGAATGCGGAAGATGTACTTCGGTATGCCCGGCAAATATAACAGGCAAGAAGCTCTCGCCAAGGAAGATAATGATGGATCTTCGTTCCAGGATGAAAGAGAAAGGTCCGCTGATGGTAAAAAATGGAAGGGATTTCAGCGATGGAAGGGCCCTGCTTCGCGACTATATCTCTGAAGAGGAACTGTGGGCATGCACTACCTGTAATGCCTGTGCCCAGGAATGTCCCATCAACATAAACCACCCATCGCTGATTGTTGAGATGCGCAGGTACCTTGTTCTCGAAGAAGCATCCGCTCCCGGGGAACTTAAGGCTGTGTTTAATAATATCGAAAACAACGGGGCTCCATGGCAATATTCTGCCGACGACAGGCTGCTGTGGGCTAAAGGCATTGAAGTACCTGTTATGTCAGACCTTTTTGCACGCGGTGAGAAACCTGAATATCTGCTCTGGGTAGGTTGTGCAGGTGCTTTTGACGACAGGTATAAGAAAGTTGTCAGCTCATTTGCAAAGGTGCTCAACTATCTCAAGGTCAGTTATGCGGTTCTCGGGAAAGAGGAGACATGTACAGGCGACCCTGCACGACGTGCCGGCAATGAAATGCTTTTCCAGATGCAGGCTATGCAGGTGATATCGACACTCAAGGGCTATAATGTGACAAAGATCATAACCACCTGCCCGCATTGTTTTAATACATTTAAAAATGAATATCCCGATCTTGATGGTCATTTTGAGGTGACAGGATATGTACAGCTGCTGAACAGATTCATCGAAAACGGAATGCTTAAAATACCTTCTGAAGCACTGAATGGATTACAAATTACCTATCACGACCCCTGTTACCTGGGAAGAGCCAATAATATTTACGACGAACCCAGGAAGGTGCTCAGGTCGCTGACAGACAATATTACCGAGATGGAGCGTAACAGGAGCTTTGCCCTATGCTGCGGCGCCGGAGGTGCCCAGATGTTCAAGGAAGCAGAAAAGGGGAACAAGGAAATATTTATCGAAAGAACAGAAGATGCGCTTAAGACCGGTGCTTCAGTCATTGCCACAGCATGCCCCTTCTGCATGACAATGATGACAGACGGGCTTAAGTATAAGAATAAGGAGGAAGAAATTAAGAATTTGGATATAGCGGAACTTGTGTTACAGTCGATTGGATTGAAATGATTTTGAAGTTGCAGGGTGCAAGTTGCAAGTTTGAAGCAACCTGTAACATGTAACTTGTAACCTGCAACATTTAAATAAAATAGTAATTTAAAATATAGTGAATAATGGACAACAGTAAAATCCTCAGAAGCGGCGAATTCCTGGTAGCAGAAACTGATCCTCAGGATATCTTCATCCCGGAGGAGTTCAATGAAGAACAAAAGATGATTGCCCAGACATGTCGCGATTTTCTCGAGACAGAAGTATATCCGAACATGTCAAACCTGGAAAAGGGCGACAGGGAACTGATGAAAACGATCCTTAAGAA
>JAKLFN010000210.1 GCA_022711195.1 Bacteroidota bacterium | reverse complement strand
CATAAACGCCATCACTGCCACAGACAGAACAGGCAGGCAGAATAGCAGCGCAAGGAACCTGTTGGATGGCAGCCACTTTGCAATCAACGCAACAACAAGTGCATAGAAAAGAATATGCCAGATAATGGCAATGGTTGAATAATCGTTCACGATTTTCTGAAGTCCGGAAAGTATCGCTTCTTTGTCAGGCATTGTAAGATATATTTAAACAAAACTAATGAAATTAAAACTTTTTATCAGGCTGATTTCCGTAAAATCTGGTTGAAAAGTATAACTTTCTCTATTTTTAACCAATCTTTCGTCAGTAACTTTAAGCAATCATTAACCGGTTATATCATGAAACGAGCACTCACCCTAATCTTAATTCTTTCAGCAACATGTTTACAATCATTCTCGCAGGTCCAGCCGGCACAGCAGGGGCAGCAGCGACCACGGGGACCTGTTCCCGGACAGGTTGTAGGCAGCGACGTACCGGTTCATGATCCGGTAATGATCAGGCAGGAAAATAAATATTACCTCTTCTGTACAGGAAATGGGATCACAGTTTTCTCATCAGATGACATGAAAACATGGAAAATGGAGAATCCTGTATTCACCAAAGCACCTGAATGGATAATAAAAGAGCTTCCGAGGTTCAGAAACTCGATGTGGGCCCCTGACATTTCCTTCTACAAAGGCAATTATTATCTCTTTTATGCTGCATCGGCGTTCGGGCGGAATACATCATGCATAGGGCTGGCTAGAAACAAAACACTCCATCCCGGCTCACCTGATTTTCTGTGGGAAGACCTGGGATGCGTTATTCAGTCGGTCCCCGGAAGAGATAACTGGAATGCCATTGATCCCAACCTGATTGTCGATGATGCCGGTGTACCCTGGCTCAATTTCGGTTCTTTCTGGGGAGGAATGAAGCTTGTCAGGCTCACTGACGACCTCACTGCTCCGTCATACCCGCAGGAGTGGTACACAATTGCCAGAAGGTACAGGGATCCATATACCGATGACAAAGATGCCGGAGGAGCAGAAATAGAAGCTCCTTTCATCTTCAGGAAGGGCAATTACTATTATTGCTTTGTTTCGTGGGATAAATGCTGCAGCGGAATGAAAAGCACTTACAAGGTAGTTGTGGGAAGATCGACAAAAGTTACAGGACCCTATTTCGACCGCGACAGCGTTGATATGGCCAAAGGAGGAGGTACACTTATCATAAAAGGCGATACCAATTATGTTGCAGCAGGTCACCAGGCTGTTGTCACCTTCGATGGCACCGATTACCTGGTATGCCACGGTTATGATGCACACGACAACGGCCGGTCGAAGCTGCTCATAAGAGAGCTTAAATGGGATAATGAAAAGTGGCCTTTGGTGGTCCCCAGATGAGGCCACAACAGGAGGCAGCCAGCCCTATTTCTTCAGCGTAATAATGGTATATGAATATTTCGGGAAGGTATATTTTGTATCCTTCCTGCTAAAAGTCATGGTACCTGTCTTCGGAGCTATGGCCTCCTTGTTGCTTAAGGTATTAAGCGTATTCAGTTCACAATCGCCAATCATCCAGGTCGAAGCTTTCCCTCTGAATCTGAAATCAACAATATTTAATATTGCAGTCTGTGCCGAATCATTCAGGTTAACCACATAGATTGAAAGGGAATCCCTGTCGGCGCTCACTTTTGCAGTGATGTCGAGTATTGATTCTTTGCTGCTTGAAGCTTCAACGACCACAGGCAGAAAGTCTTTCGACATTTTCTCATCGATATATGCTGAAGGCTGGAACCATATCTCATCGGAGGTATAGTGAACACGGCCCTGGTCCCACATATAATGCTGACCATGGGGTTGCAGGGTATTAGCTGTTCCAAGCCATGTAAAATGGTCGCCATAACGCTGGTTGGTATTCCAGTTATGTGCGTGTGCCAGTCCCCTGTCCCAGTCGCAGCGGCTTCCGTTCTCTTCCATGGGGCAGAGGGTAAGCTTGTATTCCGGGTGATCTTTAAGGAGTTCCGCCTGCAAGTCTATTCCCATTTCATGAGTAAACCCGGGATTGTCGGCAAAATTAATGGCACCGCTGTAGTGAGGATCCCATACCATCCTGTCGGCTTTTCCCTGTTTAATAAACCATCCGAAGAGTTCTGAAGAAAGCTCATATTCCAGTGTACCCCTGGCATAGCTCTGCAGGTTCGTGCCAATATTGAGTGAAGCAACAATATGCATTTCAGGATCTGATTCCCAGGCAGCCAGTGCGAATTTTTTCATACATTCCACATACCCCCTGTTGATTCGTCTTTCATTATCGACCTGTATATATTTAAGATTAAACGGTGCCGGGTGACCATGATCGGCTCTCAGTTTTCCCCATTTTGAAGTTACCGGCCCGTTTACATATTCGGCAAAATCCTTTATATCCTCGTACGACTCATCCATACTCATTCCCACCATGGCCTGTGCGCCAAGCGCCTCAGCAACTTTCAGAAGCTCAATCAGTCCGAAAGTGTGTGTTGCATAAGGATTGAAACCGCTCCTGAAGCATATACGGCGTTCGTCGTACGGGCCGATCATTTTTTTCCACCTGTATAGATATGTGTCGGCGCCTACGTCGACCATTGATCCGTTGTATCTTATCACTTTAATACCCTGTTTCTGAAGCGCCTCTACGAACATCTTCCTTACGGGTAGACCGTTAACACGACCCCACTCTCCGGGTTGCATAAATACGAAACCCAGTTCTATTTCGCCCCTGTTTTTCAGTGAAACGCCGAAGCGTCCTTTTGCTGTTGATCCTGAAGGAGTCAGCTCAAATGATATCTTTTCATAAGAACCATCTCCTTTGAGTTCAAATGATTTCTCGTCGAGTATCCTGCCATTCTCATCGCGGAGGCTCAGGAATAAGGCTGCCTGACCTTTTGATTTTACTCTAAGCACTCCGTCGTATGGTTTTCCGGAAACCAGGTTTATACCCTGCTTATTAAGTCCGGAATTATAGATTCCGCATTCGCCGGTTCCGTCGATAAAACGGATTACCTGGTTCTGCCTGCCCATATAGGCCTCTCCCCTCTTCAGTTCGAACTGGTATGATACATTTCCTGATAAAATTTTTGTCCAGTAGCGGCTTATCTGTTCATTGCCATTGATGCGTTTCAGCAATTCATCCTTCATTGCCGGCGGGATACTGTCGAAAGGCATGAAACGCCCATAAAACCTGAGAGGTCCGATGTTGAGAGGCCGCATCGGTCGTGCGGGCTGGTTCTGACCAGGTACCTGTCTTACCTCGGGATATACTGATGCGTAGATATCCCTGGAGTTAAAATCATATTTTTCTGTAAGGTTATTCCATGAGGGGCGTGTATATGCATTTGCAACTGACAGGAAATGAGGCTTTCTCATCTCGTCGAGGATCACATGTACCTTGACATAATCGCCAACCGGCAGGTTCAGGAAGTCAATATCGACGTTCTCTTCAAAAGCTTCACCATGAATCAGCTGACTGAAGATCCCTCCATTTGTCTGGTTATTAAGATCTTCGATGTTAGTCCCGTTAAATTGCCGGGTCACTGATGCTATTTTCTTGGAAGCATCGATCCGTAGTTCTACAGGTTCGGCAGTCTGGGCCTGTGCTAGGGTCATCAGGCTGCAGGCGAGGATTGTAAGAGAGAGGCTTTTCATTTTTTGAATGGTTTAATCCAAAGATAATAATTAAGTGTAATAATAACAATTATAAAAGAATTAATCACATACAACAAGAAAAAAGAGCAGCAGGAATCCTGCTGCTCTAATGTATGACCTTATAATACTGGTTATTACGGAATAATTTCCACTTTGATGTCGTCGAGGAAGATCCTGTTCTTTCCTGCCCCCACACCAACAAGGTAGTAATCGCCGCCAAGGAATTTGATCTGTGTATCTGAAGTAGCGCCTGTTACAGTAAAGGTACGTGTTGCAGAAGCTTCGTTCCAGAAAGCAGTACAGTAGGCATCAGCCCCCGATGACGGGTAAACGGGCCAGTTATCAATAGTGAACTGGGTGACGCTTACAGTGCCTGGTCCTTCCACGCTTACCTTAAGGATATTATCATCCTTGGTACCAGTTGCAGTCAT
>JAKLFN010000021.1:16822-18185 GCA_022711195.1 Bacteroidota bacterium | reverse complement strand
CTCTTCGGGATCCCTTTCCCGGTATCTGAAATATCAACATGAATATTATTTTCCGTCTCAGAAATCCGGTAAGTAATTATTCCGCTGCCTTCCATTGCATCGATAGCATTTTTTGAGATATTTTCGATTGCCCATTCAAACAATGCGGCATTCAGAGGTATAATTACATCGCGCTCCGGATCAGAATCGAATATAAAACTGACCTTTGAAGAAGTTCGTGTTTTCAGGTATGTGATTGTTCCTGTGATTATTGAAACAAGATTTTCATCCCTCAGGGCAACCCTGGAACCGATCCTCGAGAATCTTTCAGTGATTTTCTCAAGTCTTGCAACATCAAGCGCTATCTCCCTCGACATCGACATTTCAGGATAATCCTGCTGAAGGATCTCCACCCAGCCGGCAAGTGACGATACCGGTGTGCCAAGCTGGTGTGCAGTTTCTTTGGACATGCTTACCCATACCTGGTTATTTTCGGCTTTTCTCGAAGAGCTGAACGCCAGAAACGCAACCAGGATAAACAATACAATTATTCCGGTCTGGATATAAGGATAATAATTCAGCCTTGTAAGGATAGTACTGTCTTTATAGTAGATCTGGTTTTTATGTCCCTTACCCAGATCAATAATTATGGGATTGTTCTTCCTTTTGATTTTCTGGAGCTGGGAGATCAGATACTGGGGGTCCCGCATCTTCCTTGCATCAAAATTACCTGAACTGATTATACTGTCTGCTTCATCAGTAAGTATGACGGGAATTGTTATATTATTTTCAATTATTGAAGAAAGGAACTCAATATCCTGTCCGTTTTCAGCAATTGTAATGAGCCTTGTTGCCTCAGCCCACAGTTCAACTTTCTTCCTCTCTTCATTTTTAAGGATTTCAACCAGAAAGCGGGTATAGATAAGGGATCCCGATCCTGAAAGAATTGCAAACAGGAAAAGGAAGAGCATCCATGGGGTCTTATGACGGTAAGTGTTCAGTGTGTTTATTTCTTTTTAAACAGGTTTCTTAAGGGATTGTCTTTTTTTTCAGCAGGCTGATCCTTAATTTCAGTTTTTACACTGTCCCTCTCCTCCCATGTTACCCTGAACTTACGGGTTCCTGAGGATGAAGGCTTTTGTGCTGCTGCAGTGTCATATTTATACCATCCGTATTCTTCATTCAGGATAGTCCGGAGAGACTGTTTTTCTTTTTTTATTTCATTTCTTACCTGTGTCCCTGCAGCTTTTACATCATATCCTACTTTTACATTATCACCATTATCCTCTATCCTGAGAAGCAGTGAAGTCCTTCCCAGGCCGTCATCATTAACGGCACCGAATTCAGTCGTATTGGGCCTTGGCTTCGGAATTTTTTTGCTGAG
>JAKLFN010000021.1:16011-16407 GCA_022711195.1 Bacteroidota bacterium | reverse complement strand
TTAAAATTTCCTTTAAGCATATATGATTTATCGGCATTCTGAGCCAGGAATCCGTCTCCTGAAATATTTCCATCCAGTGAATTTAATGATACTGGATTAAACGTCATCACCCTGGGCTTATAATTCATTTTTCCCCTTACATTTTCAGCATTGAGACTCTTGTATTTCAGTTTGCCAAGATCAAAACTCAGGTCAAGGATGACATCTGCGGGAAGAGAAAATGGCTTTTCCGTGGTGATATTCTTCTCATTTTCCTCCGGCAGGAATGATCCGGCATCAATGCCGGCTGAGGTTATTGTGGCTGTTGCGGTCATAATAACAGGCTTGCCCGATAACCATTCAGTAAGACGGGAAAATGTGCCATTCAGTTTTATATCCTGCTCATTCAACAAGAAT
>JAKLFN010000021.1:0-15798 GCA_022711195.1 Bacteroidota bacterium | reverse complement strand
GAAATTTCTTTGAGTCCGAAGAATTCTTTTACTTCTGACGGAATTACTTTTCCTTTCAGTTCAATATTTGTTTTGATTGACCTGAAGTCCGTTACGGTCAGTGAACCTGAATACAGCGATGATCCGAGAGTACCCCTGAAATTGTTTATTTTCAATGAACTGGTTGAAGGATCCGTTTTTGTACCGTTCGAGAATAATCCCATAAAGGAAACATCTTTCAGAGCAAGAGATGAGGATCTGTAGGTTGCCCTTCCATTATTTACTGTAAAACTGATTTCGATACCCGGATTTGTAGTCCTGGAGGCTTCCCCTTTTATTTTGCTTTCAATGTTCAGAATGCCAGTGGGGTTATAAGATCTCAACTTGTCAAGGACCTTTGGAGGAAGGTATTTTTTGATATCAGTTAAATTAATGTTATCACCTGTCAGTGTAAGATCCAGAAGGTTATTGGCAGATATGGATCCTTCTATACCGAATCGGTTTTTATCCAGTATAAGAGTACTCTTATCAAAGCGGATACCTTTTTCTGAACTGTTCAGATCCACGTCTATTTCGCTTCTGATACTGCTCCTGATGTTGAAGTTGTAAAGCGAGAAAAGGTCGATTGTAAGGTTGCCCCTGCCTGTAAAATCAATGTTGTCACCGGATATTTTGCTTTTAAGTCGTCCGTTATCCATCATTCCGGATATGATTAGTTCGGTCGCCCGGTTATTGTAAAGTGCCTTAACATCTGTAACGTTAATACTTTCAAGGTTGATTATCAAATCATTATCCGATGATGGTGTATTGACCGACCTGATTTCATAATTAACTCCGCCTGAAGTGTCGGTCAGTATCCTGAGAGACCCGTTCCTTACGCTGATTCTGCCTATATTATAGTGGCCCCTGATTATATCCATTAGTCTGAATTCCATCATGACCGATCTTGCTGCCAGCAGTGTGTCGGTATCCATTTTTCCGAATGACGATCTGTCAAATCCGGGGGATGAATGAACGAGTACATTTTTCAGGTCGAGAGTGGCTCTGGGGAATCTCCTGAGGAAAGAAAGCCTGACTGATCCTGTTTCGAATTTTGTTGAGATATCGTTGCTTAACGATTTGAGCACAATACCTGCCACTTTATCCTGCACAAGAATGGCAAGAATTATCAATACTGCTGCAATTCCTGCGACAACAACAGCAACGGGTTTTAGTATTTCAGACAATAACTTCATTCACTCACCGGGAAAAAGATTTGTAGCCGGATAACGGTGGACAAAGTTAATTTATTTGGATGAATCCGGATATAATTACCTTTTAAGCAGCCATGAGAGGTCGTCCTTATCTCCGGCTTCCACAGGAGTGCTCCCTTTTTTGAAGATCCTGGCATTTCTGGGGCCGATCAGCTTTACGGATCTGTGACTGACCGTCAGCATTGTTCCTTCACGTAGTCCGACAACATTAATTTCGGGGTTCAATTCTATGAATTCAATAATCCGTTGTTCGCGAGTTTCGCCTGCATGTCCTTCCGGGTTGGAATCAAGGTAATGCGGATTTATCTGAAAAGGGATAAGCCCGAAAGCACTGAAAGAATCAGGCTGGATAACGGGCATGTCGTTGGTGGTCATAATTGTGGGACAGGCTACATTGGATCCTGCACTCCAGCCTATGTAAGGAGTTCCTCCGATCACCTTCTCCTTTACCGGTCCTGTCAGCTTCTTATCCCTGATCTCTTTCAGGAGCTTCCATGTATTTCCCCCTCCTACGGCAATAGCTTCAGCTTCCCTGACAGCTTTTACAGGATCTTTTGCATGATGTATGGATATTATACTGTGCCCTATTTCACGGAACCTTTCAGATACTTTTTCTTCGTATTGATCATAAGAAAATGTAACCGCTGCATAAGGGATAAATAAAACCTTAACGGGTTCCGGGCCGAGAAACTCACGGATATTATGCTTGGGATAATCGAGGTATGGTTCTCCAGGATTTGTGGAATTGCTTATTAATAAGAGATACATCACACTTCATGTTTTTTGTTGCATAAAGGTAATATATCTCTCAAGAAATCAAACATTAATCAATAGTAAAAGCAAGGCCTATTTCGAATGGGAACAGATCAACACTTCCAGGCCCTTTGCCTGTCTGGAAAAGCGGGGTGATGTAGTAGGTCCCGTAAACCTGGAGGTTTTCATATCCGATGCGGGCGGTTACACCATATCTGAGCATGTTCAGGCTGAAATCATCTTCAGATCTCACTTTATCACCTTCATCAAAAACCATTTTTGAATATGAGTAAAGCTTGACAGCGCCTATCGGACCTGCTGCAATGTTGAGATGATTATGATCGGCAGGGATCTGGAATTCCAGCAGAACAGGAAGTGTGAGGTATAATGTTGAGAATTTTGACTTTTTAAGCAGTGCTCCGGGATCATATTTTTCAATTATACCGGATTCATTCTTGATTATATTATTATTCCCGTCGAACCTGTAGTTATTCCAGTTAAGGCCCAGTCCGGTCACAAAGCCAATTCGCCTTGCCAGTCCGAGGCTGGTTTGTGCGACATTGAAATTGAGATTATGTGATTTGCCTGAATGAAGCGACATGTAATCAATGTTTTCGGGTAATGTTAAACTGTAGTCAGAGACTGCGTAATTATTGAATCCCAATTCAAAACCTGCCCAGTGCCCCCGGAACCGGCTTCTTCTTTCAGCTCTTTTATCTTCAGGATCCTGCCAGTTATGATTACTGTATTCATCAGCTTCATCAACGTAAGTATCCTTATCATACTTTTCCACACTTATTCTGGGTTTTCCTTCTTCAAGCGATTCAAGGATAATGAGTTTTCTGTTACCCACTTTAACCTGAAGTGCATCATCGTCATCTTCAATTATAATGCGGTCTTTCCCGACCACAACTTTCATGATTTCACTTGTGTCTGAAACCGTACGGTCTGTTCTGACGGTATCCCTGGCTGCAGAGGTTTTCTGTCCGAATCCCTGACCCAGAAATAACATAAGTAATAATACAGTTCCAAATTTCCTGATGTGTAAATTTTTCGTTTTCATGGCAGTAGTAATTAGTTTCTGAGAATGAGACGCAGTACAGGTATTAAAAGTTACTGCGATGCTTCATTCTTTTTTACCGGGGCATTGATCTTGAGCAAACCTGAACTGAAATAAAGGGATTTCATTTCTCCCTGTTCATCATTTACCTTTACCAAAGCCATTTGAAGTCCGAAAAGCCTGCTTAATCCGTTAATACCTGCTGAAGCAATTTCATAAGGCTTTACAGGAGCGTCGCTGCCGGTATCTTCCCTGAGAATTTTTTCCCGGATCACTCTTGCGAGGAATTTGCTGAACCCGTTCCTGTCGTCATAAGCAGGTTCATGGTATTCTATTTTTGATGCAACAAGTTGAAAAACGGCAGGGTTTTCAGTAATATCTAGCGTTAAGCCCGGAAAATCAATAATTGCAGAGATTGCCGGTTCTCTGAAAATAACAGGAAGTATAACGGAAGAATCGGTATAGGATAATCCGGCTGAAACAGGATTATCAGGTAATGAAGTTTTAATTTTCCCCGGTGAAGCTGAAATATTTGTTTTTTCTGACAGTGCCGGGGTAATAATTTCTTCTTCAGGCGCGGTGAGTATTCTGGAATAAAGAATGACCGGTTCGCTCTGCGGTACCTTATTTACTGCTATTTCATCTTTCTTCAGGGAAACAATTTTCGGGACGAAGACAAAACTAAGGGCGATAATTGCGATTACAGCAGCAATTCTCACTATGGGCAATGCAAGGTGCAGGACTTTTTCGAATGTGCTTTTCTTCTTAAGCCTGTCTTTAAATTGGTACCGGGATACAGGAGGAACAAGTTTAATTTTGCTGACTGATTCAAAAATCTTCTTTGAATCAGGATTATTGTTTATACAGTTATTGAGGTCTTCAATCTGTTCTGAAGATAAATCTTGTTCAAGAAATGCCACCGACAGATATTCAACCTGTGACGGGTGAAGCTCTTCCGGGCTCTTTTTAAGTGATCGTTTTGGTTCAAAGGACCTGTTATCAGGTGTCAGTATTGTAAGTGACAGGGATTCGGCTTCATCTCTGAGATCAGGATTCTGTTCAAGGAATCTGATTAAAAGTTCTTTCTGTTCCCCTGACAGATTTCCGGCGAACCAGTCTGTGATCCATATTTCATAATTTGATCTGTCGGGCTTCATTGTTAAAGAACAGTTTCAATTTTACCTATATGATTTCTGAGGGCAAGCCTGCCCCTGTAAATATTTATCTTAACCTGTGCTTCACTCATTCCGGTTATCTCACCGATCTCCTGGTAACTGTAACCTTCATAATCGCGTAATAAAATGACCGATCTCTGATGTTCCGGCAATCTTTCAAGTGCCGCGTGAAGTATTTCATTAAGATCGCTGTACTGTGATTCATAAACGAGATCCCGGGTGTGTGATTCTTCAATTATTAGCATCCTTTTTTCCTTTCTTATCATATCGATCATTCCATGATATGCTGTCGAAAAAAGCCATGATTTAACAACTTTAAAATCGAGCTCCGAAACATTCCTCCATAATTTCTCGAAAGTATCCTGAACAATATCGTTTGCACGTTCCTCATCCTTTATATCCGCCAGAATAAAGCGGAAAACAGAATCGGCATACTCCTCCACAGATCTGTTATATTCCTTTACAGTCATAAACCTGATTACTACATAAAGACGAACGAATGTCCCGATAGTTACATTGTATCAAAAGAAATATTACAGGAATTGAATGCAACGACCTTTATGCATCAATAAAGATAGCAGGTTAATGACCCTTATATCACTGAATGTTCAATGAAGATGTAAACAGATTATTTTTTTGGCTGATATACCCTCACCCAGTCAATTTCCATTGAGGTCATGCTGTTGACAGGTTTGTCAAGACCTCCTGAAAAAATAATGTACATTGGTTCACGGGGGACATCTGTTGTACATTTAAAGACAACTGTATCATTTATTTTCCAGACCAGCTTATCGGGAGTCCATTCAAGTGTATAAATATAAAAATCACTTGCATACCTGGATCCGGCAGTAGTTTTAAATCTCCTGTCAACACCGGGGAAAAAATCGAATGCCACTTTGCCGTCTGCCGTCCTGCATATATCAATATGAGGAGTGATCTTGTCGGCCAGCATCCAGAATGCACACTTGGCTGAGGCATTGCCCAGCCTGACCTTGGCAGAAAATATTCCATATTGCTGACGGAAACTTTTTCCGGTATTCACTATGCCGGATGTGAAGCTGAACTCTTTGGGCCTGAAACCATCAGTAGGAGTCCAGACCTTACTCATGTACTTCTGGGGTTTCGTAATTATCTTAAGGAGACTGTTCCGGATCTCGAAATTCTCTTTTTCAGTATAAGCCTGAAGATCCGGTTCGACTGAATACCTGTCATGAAGGAGCTTATCACCATAATAATAGTTTGTAAGCCATTTGGAAGTATCCAGCCTGTCGCCATTGAACTCATCACAGAAAGTGAGCTCCCTGTTCTTAAGTAAATCGAATTTATTCGAATCCTTAACCTTAAAATACCAGATTATATCATCGTGTTTTTTCAGCTTTTCAAACTCCTGAATGGTTTTGAACATCTCGGTCTTTTCAAACCTCTTTTTATCAAGGAAATAGTTCTTTTTCTCCTTAAATTCGGCCGTCGCTACAAGATCCTTTAACTCATTATACCTGGCTAACCTGTGTGATCCGTCAGTATTCAGAAAATTTGCATATTCCTTTGAATTCTTAAATTTATAATACTCTTTTATCTCAAGGCTGTCCTTAATGCGTTTATATTCGAGGAACTTTTTATATTCCTCACTGTCTTTGAAGGTAATGGGCTTCATATTCTTCTTTGCCAGGAATGCGGAACTGTTTACAAAAGATTTCAGCTCTTCATACCGTTCGACAGCTTTTGATTTTACAGCCTGACCTTTAGCTGCCTCTTTGAGATACATTTTTATCTCCGGGTCCTTACTAAGATTCTTAAATTCAAGGAAAGTCCTGTATTCATCCGTGTCCTTAAATGTTACAGGTTTCATTTTTTCTTTCTGCTTATACTCAAATGAATTTATATATTCCTGCAGGGATTCAAAGTCTTTGACCTTTGCAGAACCATCCATGTCCCTGAATCTTTTTAGAGTACTTCCCGAAATTGTTTTAAAGTAAAGGACAATATCCTTTGCTTTCTGCAGAGAAAGAAATTCATTTTCTCTTGCATATTCTTCGGAATTCTTATACTGAAGTGATTCAATTTCCTTTTTTTTATGTTGAAAATCAGAGGAATTGATAAGATCATTCAGTTTAGTGTATTTTGCCAGAAGTTCAGAACCTGTAAAGGCTTTAAGTTTTTCGAATTCGTCTGTAAGAGCCTTTTCAGCTAGTTCTAATTTTGCAGTAGAGGGAATCAATCCTAATAAAAGCTTCAGACTTGCCATTGGTTAATTGTTTTAGATACAGCGTATAAAGATAAAAATCTTTTCTTAATTATTAAGAACCAGTTTTCAATTACAGATTTCTGGTTTAACGGAAATTACATAATGATTGTTGCAGGAGTGATGATATTCATTCCTCCCGGTCGTATAAGTGATTCTTTTGTCCGGCCGGGATACAGAAAAAATGACTTTCTGAAAAAATCCTGAAAAAAACTTGTTAATAAAAAAAATCTGTTTTAACTTTGACAGACCGTTCAATCAAAAAGCTATGTCACCCAGAACGCCGGAAAAATTTCAGGAAATGAGGGAAGAGAAAAAAGCCCTTATTATGGATGTTGCACTTCTTCATTTTGCCAGTGAAGGGTATTTCAATACCGCGATAAGACATATCGCCCGTCATGCAGGGATATCGAAAGGTTTGATGTATAACTATTTTGAAAGCAAGGATGCTCTGCTGACTGCCATAATTCACAAATCGGTAAATGAGATTTTTCATTCTTTTGATATAAACAGGGATGGATGGCTTTCAGAGGATGAATTCGAATTTGTTATCCGGAAGATAAATGAGATATTAAAAGAAAAACGTTCATTCTGGAGGCTGTTAATGCAGCTCATGATACAAAATGATGCAAGGGAGCAGTTCCTGAAGTCGTTTGAGGTACAGGATTCATTATCTCACCCCGGACATGAACCGGGCGATAATCAGTATCCGGCACTTATGATGAAAATGATAAAGGATTATTTTTATAATAAGAAGAAAACAGGTGGAGAGAATTATGATCCTGACTCTGAATTCGATATGTTCATCCTGGCAATGAAAGGATTTGCTGTCACCAGGGTATATTCGGATGATATTGACGAAGGGCACAATGAAAAGTTATTAAACAGGATTATCGGAATATTTAAATAACTGATTATGAAACAATATTTTATATATCTGATTCTGGCAACGGGAGTTTCCTTTAATCATCTATCTGCCCAGGATCTCAGCGCCACTGAAATAGTAAAAAAGGCTGATGAGAAATTCAACGGAGAGAAAAGCAGTTACAGCCTTATGTCGATGACTATAATCAGGCCCGGATGGCAGAGGACGATTGATTTTAAAAGCTGGACTTTCGGAAGGGATTTCGCACTGACACTGATCACTGCGCCAGCTAAGGAAGCAGGGCAATCATTTCTGAAAAGGGGCCCGGAGATGTGGAACTGGAATCCCTCAATAAACAGGCTTATCAAACTGCCACCCTCAATGATGTCGCAGGGATGGATGGGATCAGATTATACAAATGATGATATCCTTAAGGAATCATCGGTCGTAAATGATTATCTTCATGAAATGGCAGGCGAAGAAAATATCGACGGGCGGATATGTTATAAGATCAATATGACCGCTAAGGAAAATGCTTCTATCGTATGGGGAAAGCAAATCCGATGGATCGACAAAAAGGAATTCCTTGTATTAAAAGCTGAGTTGTATGATGAAGATGGTTACCTTGTAAGAACAGAAACAGGCAGTGATATTAAGGTCATGGATGGACGTACAGTAACCTCAAAAATTAAGCTTATACCGGAAGAGGAACCTCAGAACCTTACTTATATTGAGATCCGCGAAATTAAATTCAATATACCAGTTGAGGAGAGTTACTTTTCCCAGCAAAACATGAAAAGAGTCCGCTGATAATAGTAATAAAAAAAACATGAAGGAGGAATTTAAAATAGCCTGGCGAAATTTATGGAGGAACAGACGCCGTACCATTATAACAGCAGCCTCCGTATTCTTCGCGGTTTTTTTTGCTGTAATAATGAGATCAGTCCAGCTCGGATCATACGATCATATGATAAACAATTTTATAGAATCATTCACCGGTCATTTGCAGGTGCAACATATGGATTATCATGATGATCCTTTAATTGACAATGCCTTTGACCATAATGACACACTGATTTCCCGGATCAGCGGCATTAACGGAGTTGTTTCAGTTACGCCACACCTAGAATCTTTTACACTTGCTTCGAACGGTACCCAGACAAAAGGTGTTGCCATAATCGCAATTGATCCCCTGAAGGAAAAGGATTTTTCGGATCCTGAGACCAGGCTTGTAAGGTACCGGATTACCCCGGAGGCTCTTAAATGTCTGAATGAATCAGGTAAAATCCCGAAGAAAATATCCGATAAGCTGGAACAGTCTGTTGGGCGCTCCTATTCATCCCCGGCAAGGATTGAACTGGAGCTCGACCTTACCACTGAAGAAAAATCGCTCCTGATGCCCGGGATACTGCAATGTACTGAATCCCCAAACGGATACCTTACTCCTGATGACAACGGTATTCTGGTGTCAGACAGGCTTGCCGGATTTCTTAAAGCTGAGATCGGTGATTCGGTAATTTTGATGGGGCAGGGATACCACGGAGTTACCGCAACAGGTATATTCCCTGTGAGGGGTATAATAAAAATGCCTTCACCTGATATAGACAACAAGCTGATAATAATGACAATTACAGCAGCCCAGGAATTCTTTGACGCTGAAAATAAAATCACCGCCCTTGTTGTCAACCTTACCGATAAATCAAATAAAACAGTAAGAAGGGTAAAGAAAGAGATAAATCTCCTTATTGCTGATAAAGGCATCACATCCAGAACATGGTATGAACTAAATCCGGTATTGTATCAACAGATACAGGGTGATAGTCAGAGCGGACAAATGATGCTCGGGATATTATATTTCATAATTTTCTTTGGTATTTTCGGAACTGTCCTGATGATGGTTGCAGAAAGAAAAAGGGAATTCGGTGTTCTTGTTGCAATAGGAATGCAGAAAAGAAAGCTTAAAAGGATAGTTACTTTTGAAATGTTCATGCTGGGGATCATTGGCCTGGCAACCGGTTTACTGGCCAGCCTGCCCCTGATTTTATACTTTTATTATTATCCGGTCGTCCTAAAGGGAGAATTTGGCAAAATGATGGAAGACTGGGGCTGGGATGCAATCATGCCAACTGCAATGGTCGGTCCTTATTTTTACTGGCAGGCTCTGTTTGTAGCACTCATGATTATCCTGGTATCACTATATCCTGTCAGGAAAATCGGAAAACTGAAGGAAATCGAAGCTATTAAAGGTTAAATCTAATGCTATGATCTGGTCAATTGCCTGGAAAAACATCTGGCGTAACAGAAAAAGAAGTCTTGTTGTAATTACTGCTGTTACACTTGGCATCATTGCCGGGGTATTCCTTATTGGTTTCATTGAAGGCTGGACAAAACAGCGCCTTCATGACGCAATCTATAATGAAGTATCACATATTCAAATACATAACAGTGAATTCATCAAGAATGAGGAACTGAATCTTACAATAGGTAATTACGATGAAATCATCAGGAACCTGGATACAATGACTGAACTTTCAAACTGGACCGCCCGGACAAAGATTATTGCAATGGCAAATACTCCCTGGGCCAACACAGGTATGATTGTTTATGGAATTGATCCTGAAAAAGAGAAGAAAGTAACAGAGATCTTCAAAGAAATTGAACCGGGGGGAGGGAAATATATAGAGGCTCAGAATCCATCTGACATTCTGATAAGCGATAAAACAGCCGAATTGCTTAAGTTGAAGCAATATATAATTACTGATTCTGTTATCGCGAATTGTAAGAAAGAGGGAATACCTGAGACCATAACTGCCAAACTCACGGTTTTTCAGGATAAACGGTTCAGATCTCCACGCGATTTTGACGAAGCATTGAAGAGTGCATTAACAGTTAAGGAACTGGACAGATATGGTAATTCAATAAAAGAGAAAGTTCTTGATTACAGGATCAGGAACAGGATCCAGATAACCATATCAGACAGGTCGGGGAATCCTGTTCAGGGTATTTTCAGAGTGTGCGGGATATATAAGACGACCAATACCGGTTTTGATCAGATGACCGCATTTGTAAACAAGGGAGAACTGGCAAAGCTTTATGGGGGCGGCGAGATACTGATACATGAAATTGCAATTTTACTGGATGATATTGACAATATTGACACTGTGAAAGATAAACTTAACTCCTCTGTTCCCGGAAATAATATACTAAGGACATGGAAGGAGCTGGCGCCTGATGCGGCCCTGTTGAATGACTTTATGATTATTTATTATCTGATATTCATAGGGATAATTATGCTTGCCCTTGCCTTCGGAATTATCAACACAATGCTTATGGCAGTTCTTGAAAGGACAAAAGAGCTTGGAATGCTGATGGCAATTGGGATGAACCGGAAAAGGATCTTTTCAATGATTATGCTCGAAACGATTTTTCTGACTGCGGTCGGGGCGGTTGCGGGTATAAGTGCGGGATGGGCAATTACAGGAGCATTCGGAAAGACGGGTATATCTCTGTCGGGCTGGTCTGAAGGTTTTGAAGCTATCGGATTTGCTGCAAAAGTGTTTCCGGTTGTAACACCTGAGTTTATTATATTTACTGTAATAATGGTAATTACAACAGCAATACTCTCTTCCATCTGGCCGGCCCGTAAAGCCCTGAAATTAAACCCGGTTGAAGCCCTAAGAACAGAATAGAAAATTGTTTAAACCGAAATGTAATGAAAATACTTGAACTGAACAATGTCAACAAAATCTATAATTCATCAGAAGTAAAGGTTCATGCAGTGAATGATGTCACCCTGAATTTTGATGAAGCTGAATTTGCTGCAATTGTGGGTCCGTCGGGCTCGGGGAAGACTACTCTTCTGAATCTGATCGGAGGGCTGGACATGCCAACATCGGGGGAAATAATCATCGGGGGAACAAATCTGGCGGAACTTAAATCTTCTGAGCTTATAGATTTCAGGCTGAACAATATTGGTTTTGTTTTCCAGTCATACAACCTTATTCCCGTACTGACAGCAAAAGAGAATGTCGAATTTATTATGACTCTTCAGAAATGGCCTGTTAAAGAAAGAGATGAACGAACAATAGAATTACTGAAAGCTGTAGGGCTGGGTGAAAGGGTAAACAGCAGACCTTCAAAACTTTCGGGCGGTCAGCAACAGAGGGTTGCTGTGGCAAGAGCCCTTGCATCACGACCCAAATTCGTCCTGGCTGATGAGCCCACAGCTAACCTCGATTCGAAAGCTGCAATAACCCTCCTTGAAATAATGGAAAAGCTGAACCACGAAGAAAAAATAACCTTTATTTTTTCCACTCACGATCCCCGGGTTGTTAAAATGGCACACAGGATAATTACACTGGAAGACGGGAAAGTCGTTTCAGATATAAAAAAGGAATAAAAAAACTTTGATCTGTGATGTGGAGAAAAATATTAATATGCATTTCATTTTTAATCTTAAGCCATTCAGGAATATATGGACAGGAAGAACTGAAGAAAATATCCATTAACGGCTATCTGTCATCATTGCAGAGCGTTATGTTTGACACTCTTTCCGGACCATTTATTAATGACTTCCTGATCCATAACAGACTTAATATTAAGGGATATCTGAATAATAATATTACAGCTGCAATTGAATTTCGCAACAGGCTTTTCACAGGCGATATGACAAAAACGGGTGCCGGATATTCAGAAATAACAGGTAGCGATGATGGTATGATAGATATGTCGTGGAATATTTTCAATGAGGAATCATTTTTTTTTAATATCACGATCGACAGGATGTGGATTGATTTCAATTATGAAAAGTTCCAGGCAAGAATAGGCAGACAGCGTATTAACTGGGGGCAGACGTTTGTGTGGAATCCAAATGACATTTTCAATGCTTACTCTTTCTTCGATATCGATTATATTGAAAGACCCGGAAGTGATGCAATAAGGCTGCAGTATTATCCGACTTCCTCTTCTGTGGCTGAGGTTGCCGTTAAAGCCGACCGGAATAATGATATAACAGCAGCCGGATTGTTCCGTTTCAGTAAATGGGGATATGATATACAATTTCTTGCAGGGTATTCAAACAGTTCTGATATAGTTGCAGGTGCCGGATGGTCAGGGTCAATAGGATCGTTTTCTTTTCGCGGTGAAGGAACGTGGTTCCATCCGGTCCGTTCTTTCAGCGATACTTCCGGTACTTCAATAATCACAGCCGGTATTGACAAAATATTCAGTAACAATTCAACACTTCAGTTTCAGCTGATGTATTGCAACAGTCCTCTGGATCTTAAGAATTTTACCGGTTTATATATGGGGAACCTGTCTGCCAGGGAACTTGCATTCTCGGAATTTTCAGCATTCGGACAGTTCTCCTGGGCTGCCACACCTTTGCTGAACCTTGGTCTTTCTGCAATGTGGTTCCCCGACCTCAGCGGATATTTCACCGGGCCGTCAATCGATTTTTCAATGGCTGAAAATGTCGGCTTCTCCCTTATCTGGCAGCACTTCAGAGGTGAAATGAGCGGAATAAGATCAAGGATAAACCTTGTCTTTCTCAGATTCAAATACAGTTTCTAGAATTTTTCTACTTTTGCTGCATCAAATGAAATATCCATGGCACTTGTTCATGAATTAGAGAGAAGCGGGAACTGGCTTTTTAAAAGAAGAAGCTGGCTGCCACTATTCCTGGTCGCAGCCGGAATACTGATAATGTTCCTCGGCAACAGACAGGCTATATTCTTTGATCTAAGTGATGAGATGATCTTTCTCGGAGTGAGCCTTCTCGGGGAATTGGTCAGGATACTGACGGTGGGATTTGCTCCGAAAGGGACCTCGGGACGTAATACAGGTGACGGACAGGTGGCCTGGGAACTGAACACAACAGGCGCTTACTCATTATTAAGACATCCGCTTTACCTCGGCAACCTCCTGATGTGGCTCGGTCCTGTCCTTTTTCTGAGATCAGTCTGGTTCACTATACTTTTCCTTCTTATCTATTGGCTCTATTATGAACGTATTATGTTTGCCGAAGAACAGTTTCTGAGGAAGAAGTTCGGAGAAGCATATGATAAATATTCCGAAAAAGTAAATTCATTCATACCATTTGGCTCTGAATTCATAGCCCCAAAACTTCCTTTCTCCTTCAGGAATGTTTTAAAAAGGGAATATAACAGCGTAGTGAATATATTTCTGATTTTTGCAGTACTTGATCTTTTCCGCAATTACTTCCTTACAGGCAGGGTCTTTTTGTCCAGGCTATGGCTCCTCCTGCTAATAGCTGCAGTTATAATCTGGGTAATAATAAGAATAATTCACAAGTCGACAAAGTGGCTTGAGGTTGAAGGGAGATAAGCTCTCCACGGTCATCAGTCATCTCTTGCGCCTGTAAATATCATCACATAATACAACAATGTAGCCAGTGAGCCGAGGGCAGCAACAACATAGGTCGAAGCAGCCCATTTGAGAGCATCCTTTGCCCTGGACTGGTTTTCGTATGAAGTGACGCCCCTGTCGGAAAGCCATGCCAGAGCCCGCTGGCTGGCATTGAACTCAACAGGCAGTGTAATAAAGCTGAACAATGTTGTAAGTGCAAAGAGAACAATACCGGTTAACAACAGAAGCGGAAACGTATTCACTAAAATGATACCTCCAAGAAGCACCCATTGTATCCACCTTGATGAAAAGCTCACAACCGGAACCATTTTTGAACGGAATCCGAGCCAAGCATAGGCTGTTGCATGCTGAACTGCATGTCCCGTTTCATGAGCTGCAACAGCTGCTGCAGCAATGCTCCTTGAACTGTAAACATCCTGGCTCAGATTGATTGTTTTCTTTTCAGGATTGTAATGATCAGTCAGCTGCCCCGGGACACTTTGAACCGTTACATCATATATACCGTTATCCCTAAGCATCCTTTCAGCTATTTCCTTACCCGACATTCCGTTATCGACTGGTATTTTAGAATATTTTTTGAACCTCGACTTCATTGTAGCGCTTACGATCCAGCTCAGGATCATCACACCTATAAAAATTACCCATGGATTCATTGCCATTTTCTTAAGTTTTAATTATTATAACACTTCAAAAGGCCTGCCAGTTCATTTCCAGTTGTCATTTTGGCAGAGTTTACAACTTTATCTGGACCAGTACAGGATATTTCTTTTTATCTATATTTGGTTCGTGGCAAAGTTACTTAAAAATATATTATCCTTCCTGTTATCCCTTCCGGTACACTTTTACAGATATGTCATATCTCCCTTGCTGAGACCTTCGTGCAGGCATATACCTTCCTGTTCGGAATATATGCTTGATGCCCTGAAGTTACATGGCCCGTTTGCCGGTCTTACACTAGGAATAGGCAGGATCCTAAGGTGCCGTCCCGGCGGGACACACGGTTATGACCCGGTACCTTTATTCATATTCCGCCGGTATAAATATCTGTCAGGATTATTGAAAGGATATAAAAGACAAAACCGCCTGAAAAGATAACTCTCCATACATTTTACATCCCTCCAGGCCAAAAGCCTTCGATGAAGCCAGGGCTAACAAAGCACGACTGCATGACCGCACGACTGCACGACTTTTAAAACTTCAGCTCTTCCCTAAGCAGCTGGTACCCGGCTCTGCTTACCGGCAGCCTCTCGCCCGATTTTAACATGGCAAGATAAGTATCCTTGCCATAAGGCTCTATACGGTTGATCTCCTGGAGCCGTACTATATATGACCTGTGGATCCTGATAAAGTCATTTTCTGGAAGATTATCCTCATAGTACTTCATGGTCTGCTGTTTCAATGCTTTCCCCGAAATATGATGTATCATAACATAATCATCCTGGGCTTCGACAAATCTTATCTGGTCTACCGGTATAAGGCTTATGCCATTTCCTTTCCTGACCACAATCCTGGTGACAGGAGAAACAGGTTCGGGTAACTTTGACAACAGCATGTTTGCCGGTTCCGAATTGCCTGATCCGGACCGGATCTTATCAGTGGCCTTTTTTACAGCTTCCAGGAAGCGTCTTTTGGCGAACGGTTTAAGAAGGTAATCAACTGCATTCAGCTCAAACGCTCTGATTGCAAACTGGTCATAGGCAGTTGTGAATATCACTTCAGGTTTTTCAGTCATTACCTCCAGCATCTCAATCCCTGTCAGCCTTGGCATCTGGATGTCGAGGAAAACCAGTTCCGGCTTCATCGCCGTTATTGTCTTCAGACCCGAAAAGCCATCGGAGCATTCCGCAACAATATCAATATAATCAAGCTCACTTAAATAATGTCTGATGATTTCCCTGGCAGGAGTCTCATCATCAATGATGACTGCTCTGATTTTGTCCATCTGTATAATTCCTTCACTATGTAAATCGATTTTCTTCGCTCCCCTTGGGGTCGGGGTAAACGAAGAAAATCAATTCATGAATGATGCAAGGTAAAACAAATTTACTGAAAATTTCAAATTTCAGCAGGAATATACAGTGTTA
>JAKLFN010000209.1 GCA_022711195.1 Bacteroidota bacterium | reverse complement strand
AGAGGATGAACTACATTACACTCGCGACAGGGACAATATTAATAATGGCATTTTCATGGTTTTTTTCTCTCAGGGAAAAAAGATATCACGGCATAGCCCGGTTTTTTTCTTTTGAAAGTATCTTTATTCTGCTGCTGCTTAACCTGAAGGTCTGGTTCAAAAATCCCTTTTCTGCATATCAGGTTATCTCATGGATCTTTCTGTTTGCATCGATATACCCCGGTATTGCTGGCTTTCTGACACTTCACAGGAAAGGATCACCTGAAGAGAATCATATCGAGAGGACAACAGTACTTGTTAAAACCGGTATCTATAAGTATATCCGCCATCCTCTGTATTGTTCTCTCTTTCTGCTTGGTACAGGAATTGTATTCAAGGAACCGGCACGGTTTCAGCTTCTGCTCGGTGCTATAAACCTTCTTGCTGTATATTTCACGGCAAGGATGGAAGAGAAAGAAATGATCAAAAAATTTGGTCCCGAATATATTGAATATATGCACGGGACCAGAATGTTTATACCTTATGTATTATAAGGATAAAGGTCATCGGAGACTCACTCCTCTCTCCTCTCTCCTCTCTCCTTTCTCCTTTTTCATCTGGAACCCAGCCAGGCAATAACCTTCTCCGATCCCGGTTTTTCTTTTGAATAAAGTACATCAACCAGATTTCCGTTTTCGTCGATCAGATACTTCTGGAAGTTCCATTTTACCGAAGAATCCATGACCCCGTTCTTTTCCTTTGAAGTAAGCCATTGATACAGAGGATGCATATCGTCGCCTTTTACAGAAATCTTTTCCATAAGAGGAAATGTAACCTCGTATTTATCAGAACAGAATTGTCTTATCTCTTCGGCGCTTCCCGGCTCCTGATTCATGAAATTGTTAGCCGGAAAACCAATTATTACAAGTTTCTCTCCGAACTGTTCATAAAGTGTCTGGAGATCTTCATACTGAGGGGTGTATCCACATTTAGAGGCAGTATTGACCACCATAACTTTTTTCCCTTTCAGTGATGCCAGATCGAAATCCTTTCCTTCAAGTGTTTTTACCTTGAAATCGTAAAATCCTGAAGACTGTGAGAAAAGTGACGCAGATATCATAACAATGAATAATAGTGAGAAGATTCTTTTCGTTTTCATTTTGAGACTGTTTAATTTCATACTGAAACAATTTCCAGGTTAACTTGTTCAATTACTATGATAAATTTAATCATTTCCCCGATACTGGTCATTTTAGCTCATTTCATTGTCAATGAAGGAAATGAACCACGCGGTTTTGAATATTACAACCGGATGAACGATGCTGAATTAAGGCTTCCGGGTTACAAGGACGATGATGATGCCCTGAGGCTCAAGATCAGGCAGCTTGAACTTATCAACAAAAGCAGGAAAAAATTCAGGGCTGATCCGGTTGAACTTGACATACTTGCCTGCAGGGTTGCTAATAAGGCAGCAAGGGAAGCAGCAGAGAACAGCTATATCTCGCACTGGAACATGGCAGGTGAAAAACCATATCACCGGTACGCTTTTGCCGGAGGATACGATCATGTTGCTGAAAACGTATTCGGTGAATGGACAACAGGAACTTATATAAAGTCATCTGCAGAGATTGAACGCCTCATGAAAAGCGGCCATACTTCATTCATGTCGGAGAAAGCCCCTGCCGACGGACATAAAAAGAATATTATCAGTAAAACACATAACTATGTCGGCCTAGGCTTCTGTCTGACAGACAATCAGTTCCGGTACTATGAAGAGTACATCGACAGATATCTCAGCTTCGAAGATATACCTTCGCAGCTCACAGCTGGTCAGGAAACAAGTATCACATTCAGCTGTAACGGGAACTATTATCCATACTTCATTCTTATTTACCGGGAAGATGTTCCTGCACCCATGAAACCCTCAGAGCTTAATAAGACCGGCAGTTACAGCGATTACACCAGCGAAGAGTTTCTTCAGCTTACTGCCTGGGAGATAGCAAGGTATAAGAAAGGAGATAAATATATTGTACCACTTTCCTTTAAGAAGGCAGGGCTCTATTATATACATATATACACTGGTGACCGGGAAATTAAAAGCCCTGCAAACCTTAATACAAAAGGTAAATCGCCCTGTTCGGGGATTGTTATCAGGGTAACACCCCGGTAACTGATTCAATAATCAGCTTAACAGGTATCGAAACATTCTCAGGTGTCATGATTTCGAGTGTTCCAGTCATCGTATTCTTTGCCTCTTGTTTTATAAAGTATCCTCTGTCAACTGCGAAAAACAACAGGCCGCTCCCTGTAACGGGGCCCTGAATTTTAAGATCCATCCCCTGACTTCTTGTCTTCATTACCATTGTACCTGATACAGTATATGATATTTTCGCACAACTCATATCATTTACATTCTCATAACTGTCAAATTTGTTTTTACTGTCAATTATGATCATCTGTTCAAGATTTGAAGTTTTGCTGATAAGGGTATCCGATGAGAGCCATTCTGAACCCTGGCCAACAGCCTTTACCGGGAGGTCGGGGAAGAAATTGCTGAATGACTGACCGGCTGTTGTGGTTGTGCCATCCGGGTGACCGATGAAAATAGCATTGGCAGCTTCCAGCCCGCTTTCCTTTCCACCCTGAGAAAGCTTCATGGTAAAGCTTTTTCCGATTGCATCTTCCAGCGCACCTCCGTTATAAATACCCTGTGTATCAGTAGTCTGTGCAAGAGTATCTATTGAGACTCTGATCAGTTGCTCGTTGCCCGATCTGCCTTCTGATAATATGCTGCATCCTAAAGTCGACACTACACTTACCACCATCACCTGTCCATTGACTTCCATCTCCTGGTTTATAGTGCTGATGCTCTTGTAACTGACTGCCTTGCCGGCCGGAAATGAATAAGTAAGGTTTACCTTTCTGTTCTGGCTCTTTGCTACCTCTGGAAACATAAGCAGCAAAGAGATTACAAGTGTAATAAATACATTTGTTATGGATTTAAGCGAAAGCTTAAGAACAAGTCTATTATAATCTTTCATTTTACTCAGATAACTAAGTAAAATTACTCAATAAATTTTGTATTACTATATAATCCCCCGTTTAATAAATCTTCTAAGGGGATCGGCAGCCAGTACCTGAAAATAAATAATTTGAATAAATCCAAAGTAAGAACTCAGAACAATCGAATGAAGAAGGCAGAAGTTTCGGTATGAGGGTGCGAGGGTCCGGGGGTGCGTGGGTGCGACAGTTCCAGGTTCCCAAACCTTCTTGGGTCTTGTGTCTTGTGTCTTGTGTCTTGTGTCTTGTGTCTTGTGTCTTGTGTCTTGTGTCTTGGGTCTTATAAATACCTCACCACTTCCTCTGCAGGCTTCCTTTTCTTCGAACCTGACTTTTTAAAACCTTCACGCTGGTAACCCAGGGGAGTAATACCATATATTACTTCATTTCTGCCCGGTCGTAAAACCTCATTAAGCTTTGCCGGATCATATGCCATTATCCAGCAGGCACCCACTCCTTCATTTTCTGCAGCCAGGATGATGTGTGTCATGGCTATTGCGACGTCGGTTTCGACAGAGTTATACCCGTCATAGGAACGGTTCCAGGCGATATCCTTCAGTCCGATTGTGACAACAATATGAGGAGCATCCTTAAACCACTCGCGGTGATAGCATGCCCTCACCTTCCCGAGCATCTCCTCTGAAGAGATCACCAGGAATTTCCATGGTTGAATATTGCATGCCGAAGGTGCCAGGCGGCCGGCATCGAGAATTTTCTCAAGGATTTCTTTCGGTACCGGTCGGTCAGGGTCATAGTTACGTATGCTTTCACGGGAACGGATAAGGTCGTTGAATTCCATGGCGGGTAGTGATTTAATTGAAGGGGAAAGGTAATTATTTTATGACTGCTTTTGTAGGTAAAAGGAGTTTCCGGTACAATGGTGCAATGGTACAACGGTACAATGGTGCGACGGTATGACGGTGCGATGGTGCGGTGGTGTGAGGGTGATGGTGCGAGGGTTCTATACTCACACTCCTTCTTTGGTATTTAGTTTTTGATCTTTGGTCTTTGATCCACTATTTTCCACTCGCAGAAATGATAATTCTCAGCTCTGCAATCTCCTTCCTGGCTTCTTCCAGTTCCTTATGC
>JAKLFN010000208.1 GCA_022711195.1 Bacteroidota bacterium | reverse complement strand
ATAATAGTAATAAAAAAAACATGAAGGAGGAATTTAAAATAGCCTGGCGAAATTTATGGAGGAACAGACGCCGTACAATAATTACCGCGGCTTCTGTATTCTTCGCGGTTTTTTTTGCAGTCGTCATGAGATCATACCAGCTGGGCTCTTACGATCATATGATAAACAATTTTATCGAATCGTTTACCGGATATTTACAGGTACAACATGTAAATTATCAGGATAATCCTTTAATTGATAACTCCTTCGGCTATAATGACTCCATTGTTTCTGCAATTTCGAAAATTGACAGGGTTGTTTCCGTTACCCCGCATCTGGAATCTTTTACTCTTGCCTCCAGCGGAACGCAGACAAAAGGAGCAGCAGTCATTGCAATCGATCCGATAAAGGAGAGAGCCTTTTCGGATCCTGAAAGTAAACTGGTAAAATACAGGATCACTGATGAGGCTGTCATGCGCCTGCAGGATGCAGATGCATTACCGGATGAGATTATTGAAAAGTTGAAAAAGAATCTTGGAAGATCTTATTCATCGTCTGCCAGGGTTGAGCTTGAACTGGGACTTACTTCTGAAGACAATGAACTCTGTATGCCGGATATCCTTAAATACTCTGAAGTATCAAATGAATTTCTGGCTGACGATGACGATGGTATTCTTGTGTCCGACAAGCTTGCCAGCTATCTTAAAGTTACGGTGGGAGATTCTGTAATTCTTATGGGGCAGGGGTATCATGGCATTTCTGCAACCGGGATATTCCCGGTACGGGGAATATTAAAAATGCCTTCACCTGAAATAGACAACAAATTGATTATTATGACAATACCTGCAGCACAAAAATTCTATGATGCTAAAGGTAAAATAACCTCGCTTGTTGTTAACCTCACAGATAAATCAAACCGGACAATAAAAACAGCAAAAGACAGGATTAATTCTCTACTGACCGATAAAAACACAATTACCAAAACCTGGTATGAACTGAATCCGATCCTTTATCAGCAGATCCAGGGCGACAGTCAATCAGGTATGGCCATGCTTGCAATACTTTATTTTATAATTTTCTTCGGCATATTCGGAACAGTCCTGATGATGGTTTCGGAGAGAAAAAAAGAATTCGGTATTCTTGTAGCGATCGGGATGCAGAAGAAGAAGCTTAAAAGAATAGTCTCGATAGAAATGTTGTTTCTCGGAGCAATTGGTCTTGTTTGCGGATTGCTGGCGGGCACACCCGTGATCCTATACTTCTACTATTACCCGATAGTATTGAAAGGGGATATGGCAAACATGATGGAGGACTTTGGATGGGATGCCGTTATGCCCACAGCCTGGTTTGGCCCGTACTTTTACTGGCAGGCCGGAATTGTGGCAATAATGGTAGTGCTGGCAACAATTTATCCTTTACGAAAAATAGGCAGGCTGAAAGAAATAGAGGCTCTTAAAAGCTAAAATTGAATACTATGATTTGGGGAATAGCATGGAAGAATGTATGGCGTAACAAAAAGAGAAGCCTGGTTGTAATAGTGGCAGTGACACTTGGTATTATTGCCGGAGTACTTCTTGTCGGTATTATGGAAGGCTGGGTAAATCAACGCCTTAACGACGCTATATTTAATGAAGTATCGCATATCCAGATTCATAATAACGAGTTCATCAAAAACGAGGAGATAGATCTTACTGTAATAAATCCTGATGAGATTACCAATAGCCTGGATTCCATGCAGGAGCTTTCCGGCTGGGTTAAAAGGACCCGTATGATTGCCATGGCAACTACCCCGTGGGCCAATACAGGAGTGATCATCTACGGTGTCGACCCTGAAAAAGAAAAACGGGTAACCGGGATCTATAAGAAAATCGTACCAGCAGGAGGGAAGTATCTTGATGTTCAAAGCCCCGGCGACATCCTGATAAGTGACAAGACTGCCGAAATCCTGAAGCTGAAGCAATATATTGTTACAGGCAGTATTATCGAAAAGCTAAAGGGGGAAAAAGTCCCGTTAACTGTTCTTACAAAGCTTGAGAATCTTAAGGATGTGCGATTCAGATCGCCTAAAGATTTCCGGGAAGCTTTAAGAATAGAATTAAGCAGGAAGGAACTTGACAGGTTTGGTCTTCTTATTACTGACAATGCTCTTGATTACAGGATCAGGAGCAAAATACAGATAACAATTTCAGATAGAGAAGGAACCCCGATCCAGGGTATATTCAGAGTATGCGGTATATATAAAACAACCAACACGGGTTTTGACCAGGCCTCAGTGTTTGTAAATGCCTGGGAGCTGGCAAACCTGTACGGAGGCGGTGAAATCCTCACTCATGAAATTGCTGTTCTATTAAATGACATTAACGATGCCGGCAATGTAAGAGACAAACTAAGCCGGATTTATGGGGATAATTCCGTCAGGACATGGAAAGAGCTGGCTCCGGATGCAGCAATGATGAATGATTTTATGATTATGTATTATTTCATTTTCATTGGAATAATAATGCTGGCCCTCGCATTCGGTATTATCAATACAATGCTGATGGCAATTCTCGAAAGGACAAAAGAGCTTGGCATGCTGATGGCGATAGGGATGAATCGCAGGAGGATATTTTTAATGATTATGCTTGAAACTGTTTTTCTGACTGTTGTCGGCGCAGTGGCAGGTATATTTTTGGGTTGGGCAATTGTTGAAATTCTGGGAAAAACAGGAATTCATTTTACCGGCTGGGGTGAAGGATTTGAGGCTATCGGGTTTGCAGCAAAAGTATATCCCGTGGTAACTCCCGGATTTTTCATATTCACAACAATTATGGTTATAACCACAGCAATCATTTCCTCGCTCTGGCCGGCCCGAAAGGCGCTGAAATTAAATCCGGTTGAAGCACTAAGGACAGAATAAGATAAAATTTAAAATGGCAAACCATGAAGATTCTTGAATTAATACATGTGAATAAAATATATGATTCATCAGAGATAGAGGTTCACGCGGTGAATGATGTTACCCTTGATTTTTCCGAAGCTGAATTCGCCGCAATTGTAGGACCATCTGGATCAGGTAAAACGACCCTTCTGAACATGATAGGTGGTCTTGATATGCCAACATCCGGTGAAATTACTATCAGCGGCACCAACCTGTCAAAGCTGAAACCATCGCAACTTATTGATTTTCGTCTGAATAACATAGGATTCGTATTTCAGTCATATAACCTTATCCCAGTTTTAACAGCAAAAGAAAATGTTGAATTTATAATGACACTTCAGAAATGGCCTGAAAAAGAGAGAGACGAGCGGACGAATGAGTTACTCCAGGCAGTTGGCCTGGGCGACAGGATGAACAGCAGGCCGGCAAAACTCTCGGGAGGACAACAACAAAGAGTGGCTGTTGCAAGGGCCCTTGCTTCAAGGCCGAAATTTATTCTTGCAGATGAGCCTACCGCCAATCTTGATTCAAAATCGGCCACAACACTTCTCGGGATAATGGAAAAACTCAATCATGAGTCGAAGATCACTTTCATTTTTTCAACACACGATCCCAGAGTCGTTAAAATGGCTCACCGTGTTATTACTCTTGAAGACGGTAAAGTTGTTTCGGATGATATCAGGGAACTTCCTGAATAACATTTCAATCCTGATGAAGAATTTTATTATTGTCATAAATATTTTGTTTTTGCATGCTACAGGTCTGTTTCCCCAGGAACAGAAATCCATTTCCCTCGGTGGTTACTTCACAGCAATGCCGGACGTAATGTTTGATACTTTGTCCGGACCTTTTATTAATGACCTCCTTCTTCATAACAGGATCAACATGAAAGCATATCTGAACGATCATATAATATTTTCAGCCGAATTACGGAACAGGTTTTTCACAGGCGATATGGTGAAAGCCGGCAAAGCCTATTCGGAAATGATCGGGAAGGATGAAGGGATCTTGGATATGTCGTGGAATATTTTCAATGAGAAATCGTTTTTTTTTAATACCACCATAGACAGGATGTGGATTGATTTCAATTATGAAAAGTTCCAGGCAAGATTAGGCAGGCAGCGTATTAACTGGGGGCAGACATTTGTGTGGAATCCGAATGACATTTTCAATGCTTACTCTTTCTTCGATATCGATTATATTGAAAGACCCGGAAGTGATGCAATAAGGCTGCA
>JAKLFN010000207.1 GCA_022711195.1 Bacteroidota bacterium | reverse complement strand
TTCCAGTGCGAGAGATGTCAGGTTCGAAAGTGTTGTACACATCCGCTTTTCATGTTCAGTGAAGTCGTGCTGTATACCTATTGTTCCGAATATGAGTACTCCTGCTACCTCTTTAGATGCAAACAGGGGAATATAGATCAGTGACCGGAGGTTCCTTCCTTCAGTAATAATCCTCTCTTCAGGGGATAGGTCTGCTTTTATTGAGTCGTTGAGGATGACCTGTGACCTTGTCATCACAGTTTTCCTGATATGCGGATGGTTTTCCAGCTTAGCTCTTCGGAACTCCTCAGGCATGTCGGGGGGGAGCGGTGGATGTGCAGCCTGTAGATATAACTCATCACCATCAATCATATAGATAGCGCCTGCTTCCATACCTATAAGACCCGATGTTCCTCTTACAATCTTCTCATAGACCTTTTTTCTGTCGACTGTTTCAAGCAGTTCCAATGAAATCTCAAGCAGCTTTGCCAGGTCGCGGCTTTTAGCCAGAGTCTCCTCTTCAGCTCTTTTCCTGTCAGTAATATCCTGAATTGCTCCGAACATTGTCCTTCTATTACTGTCATATTCGCTTATAGAGTGAATATCTATTAACTCCCCTGTTTTCTGGTTTCTTATTTTGTACTCGACATTATATGGTTTGCCTTCCTCTATCAGCTCTTTCAGGGCCTTATCGAGCATCGGCCTGTATTCAGGAAGGGGGACATTCCTGGCATCTTCATAATCCATCTCAGGATGATCGTATCCATATAGCCTCATAGCACCTTCCGAGCCAAGGATTCTTTTTGTATCGAGGTTCAGTTCCCAGTTACCGCTCCGGCTTGCAAGCTCAGCCCTTATCAGCCGTATTTCGCTCTTAGAAAGAGCATCTTCGGTTATTTTGCTCTGTGTAACATCGCGTACTGTACCTGTCAGTCTCCTGGTTTTACGATTTATATTCGCTGAGACTTCAAGTATACGATTGTTAATTTTTACATTAAAGGGATCAATTGCCTTGCCAAGAACAATGTCTTTAAGCAGAGGCAGTACATGAGCCAGGTTTTCCTGTGTAAGCAGGTCCGGGGCAATCTGAAGAATATTCCTGCCAACGATCTTTTCGGCAGGAGCACCGATCATTTCTGATAACCTCCGGTTAACAGAAAGGACTCTCCCTTTAAGTGTTGTCAGCGCTATCCCTTCTCCTACTGTCTCAAAGATATCATGGAAATAGTCGTGCCCGTTTTTAATATCCTCTTCCTTTACGGTTTTATTAAGCTGTTTCTCCAGTTCGGCAATTCGAAGTCTCAGGCCTTCAACCGATTCAGGATCAATGCCTCCGCTCCCGGATTTTCTACGGTAATCCTTATATAACTTCCCTGCCATAAATGACTTTATGGTTTAAAAAGCTAAATAAAAGCTGTTTCTTCAACGGCAGGAATATAAATAGTTAATAATTCTTAAATATCAAGATTTAAGGAAGATAATTGGCTTACTAAAGATATGTAAACCTATCTGGCCGAAATATCGTAAACCATCAGTGATGTACCGTGACGAAGGAATAATCTGCCTTTATTGATCACAAGGTGAGCCCAGTGTGTACCTTCTCCCAGGGGCACTGTGAAAGTACTGATTATGTTGAACTTATCGGCTTCCGGTTTAACAAGGGATGCAGTTCCCCGTTCGCTGTAAATATACAGAAGCCCGTCGTTTGCAATAATATTACATGGTGCCAGCTGGTTGAGTGAATAGATTTCAGCTCCACTCTTCCAGTCGAGGCAGAATATTTTCCTGTTCCTGTCGCCTCCTCCGTATATCCGCCCGTCGAGCTCTACTGCACCTCCTATCTTAGGGTCGAGAAATGCGTTCTTCCATACCTCAGTCACACTGGTTCCGTCAGCAGCAAGTTTAAGCATCACCCCTCCGAGCCCGTAACCTGAAGTGCAGTACAAATAACCATCTTTATATATAGGCACGTTCGGGCTTACATTGGGACGTGTGGAATGATTAAAACTCCAGAGCAGCTGACCTGATGAAGTGTCATACCCCTGAATAGAGGTTTCCATCATGGTGACAAGTATCTTTCTTTTAGCCAGTGAAACCAGAAGAGGTGAACAGTAGGCCGATTTCTCGCCTTTTCCATTGCCCTTCCATATCAGCTTTCCTGTATTCCTGTCGAGAGCGATAACGCTTACTTCGGATCCCCCCGGGGCACAATAGAGTATATTACCATCATAAGCAAGGTTTTCAGTGACACCCCAGGTAATATTTCTACCTCCGAATTCACGGAACGTATCGACAGACCAAATCACCTCGCCATTCGATGTTGAGAGACAAAAGAGCTGTCCGAATGAGCTCATAAAATAGAGTTTGTCGTTTATTACAAGAGGTGTCGAACGTACACCGAAATGACTTTCAGTCCACTCTGGTCCATATTCCTTCTTCCATTTAAGTTTTCCGTCATGTCCGAGTGCAAAAATATTTCCTTTGCCTTCGATCATTCCTGTAATATAGATACCTGAATTTGTCACTGCCGCTGAAGTATGTCCCTGGCCTAATTCGTCAAAATGCCAGAGCATCTTCGGTCCGCCGTCTGGCCATGCTTTTAACAGACCGGTTTCGTTATAGATCCCGTTACGGTTTGGACCACGCCATTGGGCGACTTCCTGTGCATTAATAGCCAGGTAGTAAAATATAAATACGATTGTAAATAATGATCTTGCCATGGTACTAATATTTTCTAAAGCGCTAAATATAAATCAAAACACAATTGTAAAACCAATAGGTGATTTATTTAAGTCAAAAAATATGCCAGGAATGGTACGCCTCTACTTCCCTGTCATATTAATCGAGGCTACATAGTAATTGGGGTCGACCACGACGACCGGTCTATCAATTCCCGTCTCCAGGCTTGCGAACCTTGCTGTAGGACTAATGTCAAATGCTTTTCCGGAGACAAATATCCTGACCGGCATATTAAAACCCTGCACCACGTTGTTCCACCTGTATGTAAGTTTTGTTCCCTCGACAAAATATTCCAGTACAGGTATTCTTATGTCCCTGAGGTACTGGTCGAAGAATGGTTTAAGATTCATACCCGTCTTTTCGGATAAATAATTCTCGATCTGAGATCCTTTTACAACCTGGTGATAGAAGGCCTTGTTAATATCTCTCAGAATGTTTCGCCATTTATCATCGTCATTTATAATCTGCCTCAGGGTATGGAGCATGGCGCCTCCTTTCGGGTACATATCACCCGAGCCGCTGAAATTAACATTATATATGCCTACTACCGGCCTGTCGTTCCTTATGCTCCTTCGTGTACCAAGCACATACTCCCTGCCAGCATCTTTTCCATAATGATACTCAACATAAAGGTTTTCGGAGTAATTAATGAAGCTTTCGTGTATCCACATATCAGCAATATCCTCGTAGGTGATACTGTTAGCAAACCACTCATGGCCTGACTCATGGATTATGATAAAATCGAATTTATCGCCCCATCCCGATCCGCTAATGTCGTTCCCCAGGTATCCATTCTGGTAGCCATTACCGTATGTAACGGAGCTCTGGTGTTCCATTCCCAGGTAAGGAACCTCAACAAGCTTATAACCATCTTCATAGAAAGGGTAAGGTCCGAACCAGTGCTCAAAAGCTTTTAGCATCATTGGCGCCTGTTTAAAGTGGACTTTTGCTTTTTCAAGATTGTCGCGCAGCACATAATAGCTGCAGTCGAGGTCTCCTTTTTCACCCTTGAAGACTTCTGAGAAATGAACATAGTCACCAATATTAATATTGACACCGTAGTTGTTGACAGGATTAGCCACAAACCAGTTATATGTAGTTGATTTTTCCTTTTTGTTCTTCACCACGCTTCGTAACCTGCCGTTTGAAACGTCCATCAGGCCGGAAGGTACGGTGACACTTATCAGCATGCTGTCGGGCTCATCGTACATATGATCTTTGCATGGCCACCAGAGGCTTGCGCCGTCGCCCTGGCAGGAGCTGGCAATAAATGGAAGGCCGTTCCTGTCCTTCTTCCAGGTTATTCCTCCATCCCAGGGCGGACGTGCGGCAACATGAGGCTTGCCACCATAGGAAAGAATTATTTTATTTGTAGTCCCTGGTGTCTGGTTATCAGCAATTTTTATCCAGTATACATTTCCCTCTCGTTCGAAATCCAGT
>JAKLFN010000206.1 GCA_022711195.1 Bacteroidota bacterium | reverse complement strand
ACCTTCGACAGTTCTGCGCTTGCAAGAGAATCGGGACTTAAGAATATTGTAAAATCGAACGGTTATATAAATAGTAATCCGTTGAAAAAGCTGTGCAGCGTACTTGATGGTGCCAACATCGACCTGAAGTGTTTTAATGAAAGTACATACCTTAAGCTTACCGGAGGAAAGCTGCAGCCTGTACTCGATTCTCTGAAAACTTACAGGGATGCAGGTGTATGGCTCGAGATCACAAACCTTGTGGTGCCAGGGTGGACAGATAATATTGATGAGATAGGAAGTATGTGCAAATGGCTCAGCAGTAACGGATTCAGGGATACCCCACTTCATTTCAGCCGCTTTCATCCGACTCATAAGCTTCAGCAGCTTCCGTCAACCCCCGTTGAATTATTAAAAAATGCCGTTAAAATCGCTAATAGCGAGGGTATCAGGTTCGTATATACCGGAAATTCTCCCGGCAATGACATTTCCGATACAATCTGCCCTTCATGCAGAACGACCCTTGTCAGAAGGCTTGGATTTACAGTACTAGAAAATACTCTTTCGTCAGGCAGATGCAGCAACTGCGGAATTTCCATACCGGGAATATGGAGCTGAAAAATTAATAGCAACACATGAACAACCCAGGAATAAAAGAACGGATTGAAAAGCTAAGAAAGGAGATTGAAGAACATAATAACAATTACTATGTTCTCAATTCACCAGTTATCACTGACTTTGAATATGATCTGCTGCTGAATGAGCTTACAACACTTGAAAAGAACCACCCGGAGTATGCATCAGCAGGCTCTCCCACACAAAAGGTAGGCAGCGATATAACAAGAGAATTCATTCAGTATGAACACAAATATCCCATGCTGTCGCTTGGAAATACCTACAATGAGGAAGAGCTCCTGGAATTCAATGCCCGGGTAGTAAAAACCACCATCTCACAACCCGAATATGTTTGTGAGCTTAAATATGACGGCGCCTCAATAAGCATAACATATAAAAACGGCAGGCTCTTCAGGGCGCTTACAAGAGGCGATGGCACCAGGGGCGATGACGTGACAGTAAATATCAGAACGATAAACAGCATTCCTCCTGTCGTTAAAGCAACAAAGATTCCTGATGAGTTTGTCATGAGAGGCGAGATACTCATGCCCCATAATGTCTTTAAAAAGCTGAATGAAGAAAGACTACTCGAAGGCCTTGCACCCTTTGCCAATCCGCGTAATGCTGCTGCCGGCAGCCTGAAAATGCTTGATCCCTCGTTAGTGGCATCCAGGGAACTCGATTGCATGTTTTATTTCCTCATAGCCTCTGAGCTGCCCCATGAGACACATTATGATAATATGTCGGAAGCCAGGTCGTGGGGATTCAAAGTACCTGACACCATTAAGCTGTGCAAAGATATTGATGAGGTCATAGAATATATTCACACATGGGAATCGCGCAGGAAGGATCTGCCATTCGACATTGACGGTGTTGTGGTTAAAGTGAATTCCCTGGCCTTGCAGGAGGAACTTGGCTTTACTGCCAAATCACCGAGGTGGGCAATATCATATAAATATAAGGCTGAACAGGCAGTCACAAGGCTGATGTCTGTATCGTTCCAGGTAGGCCGGACAGGAAATGTAACACCAGTGGCTAACCTGGAACCGGTTTTCCTGGCAGGATCGACCGTAAAAAGGGCGACATTGCATAATGAAGACCAGATAACGCTTCTCGACCTGCATATAAATGATATGGTATATGTTGAAAAGGGAGGTGAGATAATTCCGAAAATCGTCGGTGTCGATCATTCGAAAAGGAATGATGACTGCCGGGAGGTAAGCTTTATTTCACATTGTCCGGAGTGCGGAACCATGTTAATAAGGAATGAAGGCGAGGCAAATCACTTCTGCCCCAATTACCTGCATTGTCCCCCGCAGATAAAGGGACGGATCGAACATTTCATCAGCAGAAAAGCGATGAACATAGATGGTATCGGTGAGGAGACAGTCGATCTTTTGTTCAGCCGGAATCTCATAAAAAACTATGCTGACCTCTATGAGCTGAAGAATGACCAGCTCGTACCTCTTGAGCGTATGGGTGAGAAATCGGCCTCAAATATCATTAATGGAATAAAAAACTCGGTGAATGTCCCCTATCACAGGGTTTTGTTTGCTCTTGGCATAAGACATGTGGGAGAAACAATGGCAAAAACAATTGCATCAAAGTTCAGATCTATCGATGAGCTTGTGGCTGCAGATGCGGAAACACTTACCAGTATCGATGAGATAGGGCCGAAAATAGCTTCATCGATAATAGCCTTCTTTGCCGACAATGATAACAGGATTATAATAGACCGGCTCAGGAATTACGGATTAAAGTTCTCCGGAGAATTAAATATAGAGATCAGGAGCGACATACTTAAGGGAAAGTCGGTTGTGATATCAGGTGTGTTCGTACGTCACACCCGCGACGAATACAAGGAAATGATAGAAAAACATGGAGGAAAGAACACTGGATCAATCTCCTCCGGCACCTCATTTATTCTGGCTGGTGAAAACATGGGACCGGCAAAAAAGGAGAAAGCGGCACAACTGGGAGTGCCTTTGATCGATGAGGATGAATTCCTTAAGATGACCGGTGAAGAATAATAAGCACACGATATTGAGATTAATAAAAAACTGTTAGGTTTGCAACATGGAATTTTTTGAAAATACAAGGTTGAAGATCGGAAATTCAATCTTCTCCAGAAATAATGCCAGGTCAGGCAGAAAAAGTGTTTTTGGAGGTATCAGTGAAGTGAAAAAAATCGGTATTGTCTGGGACGCATCCAGGACCGCAGAGTTCGCTGCACTATCAAAATTCCACCAGAAAATGCTGGAACGGAATATCGATGTCAACATTCTTGGCTATTTTCCCGGGAAAGAACTTCCCGACCAGTACACGGCAATACGCTTTCTCACATGCATCAGACGCAAGGAACTCAGTTTTTTTTATATTCCCATATCACCCGAAGCAGAGCACTTCATGAAAACAAAATTCGATGTTCTCATCGACATTAATTTTAACAGGATATTTCAGCTGAGGTACATCACAGGTCTTTCAAAAGCAAGCTTTAAGACAGGTCTGTTCTGTTCGGATAATGACTCTTCGACATTTGATCTAATGATGGAAATGAAAAAACCTGTCGCGGTAGAGGACTACCTCACCCAGATCATATTTTACCTCGAAAAAATTAACTCAGGCTCACAATCAATAGTTGCTAACCAATAAAAATGAAAAGATTCAGAGGAACCGGTGTTGCTATAATTACACCCTTTAAGAATGATTCGAGCATAGATTTCTCGGCTCTAGGTAAAGTTATTAATCATGTAATCAGGGGGGGAGTTAACTACATTGTGGTTATGGGAACCACAGGAGAAGCCTCCACGCTGACAAAAGATGAGAAGCATGCTGTTCTTTCTTATGTCTCAGAAGCTGTCGACAAGCGTGTACCGCTGGTGGTAGGGATCGGTGGCAACAACACACAGGAAGTGATCAACCAGATAAAAGAATTTGACCTGCAGTCGGCAGATGCCATCCTTTCTGTTGCACCATATTACAACAAACCAGGCCAGAGAGGTATTTTCAGTCATTTCAAAGCTATTTCTGCCTGCAGTCCTCTCCCGGTAATTATCTATAATGTACCTGGAAGGACAGCCTGCAACATCAGCTCCGACACATGCCTTGAACTTGCACATGAGTGTGAAAACATCATTGGCGTGAAGGAAGCATCGGGCGACATTGCCCAGATAATGAGAATAATAAAGGGAAAACCCGATAACTTCCTGGTTATTTCGGGTGATGATATGTTTACAATACCTGTTATTGCTGCTGGCGGCTCGGGTGTGATATCAGTTCTTGCCAATGCATATCCTTCAGAGTGCAGTGAGATTGTCAGCAATGCAATGAAAGGAAATTTCAAGACAGCCCGGGAACTGCATTTCAGGTTTATGGAAGCGGTTGAGCTTTTGTTTACCGATGGCAATCCATCCGGGGTAAAGGCATTCATGAGCCTTATGAATCTCTGTCAGAATAATTTACGCCTTCCCCTCGTGCCTGTCAGCAAAAATGTATATACGAGGATACAAAAGTTTGCTGAGGAGGTGAAATAGAGGCGTCAGGCGTCGGGCGTCGGGCATCGGGCGTCGGG
>JAKLFN010000205.1 GCA_022711195.1 Bacteroidota bacterium | reverse complement strand
ATTCTAAGGGTTGTCCCATTGGGATAGGTGATCTCCAATGCAGCATTGTCCACGCCGGAAGCAGGACTCTTTCCGGGGGCCGGGCATACAGCTGATCCCGGGGCCCGAACAAGAAGTGGTATAAAGCGTCCGGCAGGGTCCTCCTTACGAAGTTTCTTCTTCCAGTAATAGAATGAAGATGGTGCAAGACCTTCGTTTGAACAAAAACTCCTGACGCTTAATCCCGACTCCTTCTGCCGCTCCAGAAAAACTGCCATCTTTGAACTGCTTAACATTGATTTTTTGCCGGGGAAGATAATCGCATCACCCGGTTAACAAAATACGTGGTAGACCGGATGCTTACACTTTAAAATGTCCATCCTCGCGAATATCCCATATTTGCTGCAATCTGCTCCATTGGTCTAATTGTATCAATGACTATTTTAATGAAACTACTTCTAGGTAAATGGTAAATATCCTCAAGATCAAGATTAAACAGAATACTGTAATCTTCCAGAATCTTATTAAATGACATCTTAGGAAATATTGTTTGATAATAGATATACTGCATTTCCGAAAACGGAATAATATACTTTTTGAGATCTGGTAAGTTATTGCTTTTACTACTATTGACAGTACGTCCTGTTGGTATAAGGTTCCAATTAAGATCATGCGTAACGAAGGACCAAGGGATAAAGTGATCGAGACTAAAATCATTTGTGATATAAGAACCTGAGTAAATACATTTGGAATCTGGTTTAAGGTGTACAAATTGTTTCCATGACTCGATGTATTTTTTCATGCTTCTTTTGGACGGTGAAAACAACTTTTCTGGAATTCCTGGAACATTGGGATTATTTTTTTGAAGAAATTTGGTTAGGTGCCAATAACAAAAAGCATTAAGCAAAGCCATATTCTTGACAAAATATTCTTTCCAATTTTGATTAATAATTATTCTGTTCCCAAGAAAATAGTATGGGCATCTCTCTGGATTCTTTATTGAAGCAAGCCTTGATAGTTCAGTTATTCTCTTGTTGACTTTACTATCAGGTATGCCTCGTGTTTCAATAGCAAAAAAAGGTCTTAAAAACCTATACGGTACCCACCTACTTAAACTCTTAATTCTTTGCTCATATTCCTTCTTTTCACTATCAGGTAAACTACCTTCAATTTGAGCTGATAGAAGTTCTGAATTGAGACTAAAATCTAAAGTAGAATATTCAGTTATAAAATCAGCAATCCCTTTAAAGCCATCCGATTTGCCAAATGATAATAATGAGTGTTTCAAAGGATACAGCACTTTTAAAAACATTTTGGTGCTTATCTCTTCAATCGGATATCCGTCCGAGCGGCTATCTGTAATTGCTTCTAGGATAGATAAAAACCAATAATACTTATAAGAGTTTGTAGTATCATTAAAGACAGTTGCAAGCGCCTCAATTTGTAGATCTTCCTCTTGTGGTAAATCAACCATTTACATGTGTTTTAAAGGTAAAATTAACTGGATTAAAATAATAATTTACTATAATTCTCTGTTATTCCCATTTCTCAAGGAAATTAATCAGATCTATTTTGTTTCTCAAATTATGTCCAGCTATTTGTGGTATTAAGAAAAGCCCGCCTCATCGAATTTATAAACCTTCTTACAGTGCGGACAAATAATCTCGTTCATTTCTTTATATTTTTAGTTCATAATTACTCTTTTGCGTGTACTATAAATCCATGAATAATCAAGTCTGCAGAAATTACCTGAGGGGTGCATTGTTATAAAGCATGACTATCTTCCCTCTAGCCCTCGAGGCTCCGATGAAGATCTGAAAACTGTTTTTTGCGTCGCGGAGCGAAGAACTTACAAGAACAATCACATCCTTTTCCAGACCTTTTGCCTTAAGCATGCTAGTGTACCGGATCTTTGACGAAGAGCTGCCGTAGTTATCGGGTTTCAATAGCTCGAAGCTTTCTTCATGTTCAAGTATCTGCACGAAAGGCGAGTCTTTCCGAAGCAGATCCCAGGTGAACAGCACCAGGCAATCCTCGGCCCTGATTCCTCCGGGTCCCTTTTCGCGGGCGAGACATGATTTTAACATGGCTATTGCTTCAGATGCAGTCTCATACCCTTTGACAGAAACATCCTTACCATAGTCTTTACCTGTATCCAGACACCCTGAAGAGGCATCCCGTATGAATTCATCCAGGCCGTGCCCGGTATTGATCCTCAGGTTCGACATCAGGGTGTACGATGCAGCATTCGATCTGAACATATCACGGGTACGGATATAGTGCGTAAGGTCCTCGTTGCCGGGATAATCCTGGCTGTCGTCATAGAAGATATAGTACCGTCCGTTCTGAAGCGGATTGTTCACCTTAAGCAATGCCTTGATTACATGATCAATGCCTTTGTCAAAAATATCCTGCGCCTCATCGACCACAATGAAGTCATATTTCTCAAGATTCCTCGCATTGCGGATCTTCGCGACTGCTCCCTTGACGCATTCCCTCACTCCTCCCCTCTTGACCGTTTCCTTTGTAGGAATGAGCGCCCTGTCGCCGGAAAGTTCACCAAGTTCGACAGCCAGATCGAAGTAAAGCTTCGTGCTGATTCTGTCAGCCGGAAGTTCTGCGGACGGGTCTGTGATTCTGGATTGCATCTCTGCAAGCAAAAGCTCGTTCCAGCAGAGGTAGAGTCCCTTTAAGCCTTCGTTTTTACAAAGCCGCATTATTATGTCAAGCGCATAGGTCGACTTGCCGCTGCCGGGAGGTCCCTGGACTATCAGTCGCCTGTTTTCATTCAGTCCTCTAAGGATAGTGACACCCTCTTTCAACCTGCGGTCCGATTCGCTCAGGTTAAGCTTCAGTGCCGATCTGTATGTATCCGGATTAAATTCCGGTTCCAGGGCCTCGCAGATGCTTTTTATCTCCTCTTCCTCAAGCTGCTTCCAGGGGATATGCTGTGAGGCTCCCCTGCTTGTCTCCTTCTCGCGGAATCTTTCAATCTGCCCCTCCAGGGAGTCAATTATCATTTCGGGCAGTGAAAGTTCATGGTCGCGGTGCCACAGGTCGTCCTTGCTTACAGAAGACCGACTGAATCCGCATTCCGGGAAGCAAACCATCCTGCCTACGAAGACATTCTTCAGGTTTTTATCCATCAGGTACTTCTGAATGGCATCGGCATTGCCGTCAACCTGACTGAAGGGGTCATCCAGGGCTTCCTTCTTCCTTTCGCTGACCAGCCTGTAATAACCCGTACCTCCGTCCGGCTGACTGCCGTAACCGATTATTCCGCCCTTGACCTCGATAACCATTATTCCGGGTCTGGCGATCACTACGAAGTCGCACTCTCCTGCCATCTGGGTACGGTGATACCGTGATGACAATCGCAGGGAATGCATTACATACATCGGTTCATCGCTGGCTCCGTTGTGCGACAGCTGCTTGTCTGCCTCCTTCTCGCCGGAGTTGGTGATGTGCCAGGGATTAAAAAGTCTGTGTATCATTTAGTTGAAACCATACAGTATTACGACACCAAAAAAAACTGACAATCTCCTATTTAAACGTGACGGACTGGTATTTAGTGCCGGAGGGGCTTGTGATCAAGCCGCATTTCACACCTGCAACCCATAAGCACTGACTCTGTAAATAAGCAGAACTGGCTAACGAATAATCCTGGTTAATTGATAAATTTATCCGTGATTCGCAGCATGTAAATTCTAAGGATTAAAATATAAACCTATAGGTTGATTTCATGAAATTTATTCGTATATTTGCGGACAGTAATTGTTTGCTTACAGTACAATACGGCAATGAAAGGTACCATGAGTTTCAGAAATTATTCATACGATGGACTGATCCTGAATACCTTCATGCTTTTTTCAAGACCAATGAAAAAGACCTTAACCGTCCCTTCTGGGGTGGCATTTCAGTTGATCATGCAGTCATCGAAACGAGAAATGAGGCAATTGAGCTGTTTGTATATATCAAATCTTTAAATGAGAAACCGTCTGAAGAAAGAGTGCCAATGCTCAGGGATTTCTTCAAGACCCTGAACACACGCAAACAAAGGGAATCATACCTGGAAACGAAGAAAGCCTACGGAACAAGAAGGAAGACATGGCTCAGACTGTATGCCATCAAAGCCGGAGACGAAGTATATATAATAACCGGAGGGGCAATAAAGCTGACAGACACTATGGAAG
>JAKLFN010000204.1 GCA_022711195.1 Bacteroidota bacterium | reverse complement strand
CAGAAGGGTACAAGTGAACAGTGTGCGGATCCTGTCACCGGATCCTCATCGATGCCCAGGGCAGGAACAAAACATCTTACACAGAAGTCAAAGCGCGGGTCGTCAGATTTTGCAGTGACAATCATGTCGCCATACCCCGAATTTTTCATAAGCCTGAAATCAGGATTCAGACCTTTTACTTCTTTCTCGCCGCCCAGCAAGACAAAAGTCCATCCATGCCCGGTTCTGTACATCTCCACAGGCTCACTGCCCAGTATGTCCGTCATCACCTCAGGTACGTTCAGAGGTTCAAGGTCGTATGCAGGGAAATTCATCGTTATCCATGAACCTGTCTTAGATACTGTCAGCTCACCTGCCTTTGATTCAAGCCTGATCCTTTCATCGTGTCCGGCAAATCCCTGTTCAAAAAGGATATGTGCTGATGAAAGAGTCGCATGTCCGCATAATGGTATTTCTGCTTCGGGAGTGAAGAACCTGATGCTGAAGAATCCTTTTCCCGGCATCAGGAAGGCTGTCTCGGAAAGGTTCATTTCCATTGCTACACTCTGCATCCATTGTTCAGGCATCTCCTTATCGAGAATGCAAACTCCGGCAGGATTTCCCCTGAAAGGTTCCGATGTGAATGCATCGACCTGGTAGATTGTTTTGGGTGATCTCATATATATAAAGGTATATGTCGACCCCCCATCCCCCCTAAAGGGGGGCTATACCTATTCATATTAACATATGAACAGGTTTTAATCCCCCTTCAGGGGGGCCAGGGGAGGCCGTTATTCACCGGTAAATTTCGTGTTTTTACCTGATTGTAACAGTTTTTTATCTAAGAAAACTTTGTAAACTTAAACAGTTTTCACATTTTTGCAACCTTAATTTTACAAAGCATGGATTACAGGCAAAGAATTATCGATGAGGCTGCAGTGATGTTCCGGACATATGGGATCAGGGCAGTTACCATGGACATGCTTGCAACCCAGATGGGTATTTCAAAACGAACGATATATGAAGTATTCAGGGATAAAGACGAACTTCTTGCCGGGGTACTTAAATATATGTCGGTGAAGCAGCGGGAGATCACACAAAAGATTCTTGAAGAATCTGACAACCTGATTGAAGCGCTCTATATATTATTTGATATTACATCGGAGCATTTCGAAAAGATGAGCCCTGCCTTCAGGCTGGATATGAAGAAATATCATCTGGAAATGATGAAGACTCTTGAAGAATCAAATGAGCTTCCTTATTTTAAAAATAACGAGGTTATCATTGAGCGCGGCATTAAGGAGGGTCTCTTCAGGAAGGATATAGATGTAAGGATAATAAACAGGTGTATGCTCGAGGTCGCAAAAATGACAGGAGATAAAGAGATCTTTCCTCCCGATGATTTTTCAGGATCTGAAGTGGTCAGGAATGTATATTTCAATTACCTGAGGGGTTTATGTACACAGAAGGGTCTTGATCTTATCGATTATTATGAAAAGCAATATAAAAAGCAAACAAATATTTTACACGGATTGAAGGATAAAGCAAATTCTATGAAAAACAAGTTTCTAACAGCAATTGCTGTTTTACTTTTCCCTGCAGCGACAGCCATCGCACAGGGAAACGACGGGGACCTGAAGCTATCTTTAAAGGAAGCTCAGGATTATGCAATTCAGAACAACAGGCAGGTTATGTCGGCAAAGCTCGATGTGCTGGCATCAAAGGCTGCTATCTGGGAGACTATTTCGGCAGCGCTTCCTCAACTGAACCTGTCAGGCTCAGTGATGGATAACCTGAAGCTGACAACCACACTGCTCCCGGGTGAATTTTTCGGTCAGCCTGGGATAAAGGTGCCTGTAACATTCGGTTCACAGTTCAACTCAAGCGCATCGGCTGAAGCATCATTGCTCCTGTTCAATGCCCAGCTGTATGTTGGCATTGAAACAACAAAACTTGCTCACAAGCTAAACAGCCAGAGCCTCGAAAAGACTGAGCTCGATACCAGGGAATCAGTGGCATCAGCCTATTATCTCATACTTGTTTCCGAAGAGTCTCTCAAGCTCATTGATGCAAATCTGTTAAACCTGAATGAGACTCTGAAAGCAACAAGAGCAATGTTCTCGGCAGGCATGGCCGAAGCCACCGATGTCGACCAGATGCTTTCGAATGTTTCTATGCTCGAGAATAACAAAAGTTCACTTCAGAGAACCATCGAGGTGAATTACAACCTTCTCAGGTTCATCCTCGGCACCGACGCTGATACCAGGATCATTCTCACCGAGACACTGGAGAATTTCACCGGGACTGTGAATGTAGAATCGCTTCTTGCACAGGAGTTCAATATCAGCTCAAATGTCAGCTACAGGCTTATCGAAGGTCAGGAGATGTTGTCGAAGCTGGCTCTCAAAAACGAAAAGGCTTCAGTTCTTCCGACCCTTGCAGGTTTTTATTCCTATGGGACGAACGGAATGGGCGATAAGCTATCAGATCTCCGGTGGTTCCAGAATTCGATGCTCGGAGTTCAGGTGTCTGTGCCCATTTTTGCCAGCGGCCAGCGCTATTCGGGTATCAAAAAAGCACAGATAAATTACCGTAAGGCAGAGACAACAAAAGAGATGGTCAGGGAGCAGCTTCTTATACAGGAAAAACAGCTCCGTTACAATCTTGTGAATGCCGACCAGCAGTATAAAACACAAAAGCAGAATGTGGAGGTATCACAGAGGGTATATAAAAGTACAGAAAATAAATACAAGCAGGGAATGGCCTCAAGCCTCGAGCTGACGCAGGCAAACACTCAGTTCCTGCAGGCACAGAACAATTATATTTCAGCCTTGATGAACCTGCTGCAGACCAAGCTTGCCCTCGATAAATTATTGAATAACATTAATTAACAAATGAAATAAAAATTCACAAAATGAAATACGCAAAAACAATACCGGTAATTCTCATAAGCGGACTGATACTTTCAGGATGCTCGGCAAAGAAAAATCCCGAAGCTGCTGCTGATGCTTCGGCGGCTACTGAAAAGGCAGCAATACCCGTAAAGGTTATGCCTCTTACAAAAACCAGTATCTCGAGAACAATAGATTATACTGCCACAATACTTCCTTTTGAGGAGGTAAACATGGCTCCATCAACACCAGGACGTGTAGAGAAAATATATGTCGAAGAGGGCGACAGAGTTAACAAGGGCGACAACCTTTTCCTTATGGACCGTACACAGCTTTACCAGCAGAAGGTACAGCTCGCAAGCCTCGAGAAAGACCTGTCGAGACTCGATACCCTGCTTAAATCAGGTAGTGCCAAGCAGCAGCAGTACGACCAGATGAAAACACAGTATGAAGTGACCAGGACAAATGTCGAATTCATGGAGGCCAACACTCTCCTGCGTTCACCGTTTGCAGGTATAGTCACAGGCAAATATTTTGAAGATGGCGAGATGTACTCGGGAACACCAACAACCACCAGCGGCAGATCGGCAGTGGTAACGGTTATGCAGATAAATCCGCTGAAGGTGAACGTAGGCATCTCCGAACAGTATTATCCGATGATAAGGAAAGGTATGAAGGCCGACATCGCTGCTGATGTCTACCCTGGTGAGAAGTTTACCGGCACCGTTTTCCGCATTGCCCCGACGATTAATCCTGCCACCCGCTCCTTTACCGTGGAAATAGAAATCCCCAACAGGAACGACCTTCTTAAGCCTGGTATGTTCGTGAGAACCTCAATGAACCTGGGTGAGGTTGAAGCATTTGTTGTACCTGCCAGTGCAGTAATGCTACAGGAAGGTACAAACATAAGGTATGTCTTCGTAGCTGAGAACGGCATAGCAAAACGGCTTGAAGTAGTCCTTGGCAAACGATTCGATGACAGGCTCGAGATCATCTCTGAGAACCTGAAGGAGAATGAAAAGCTTGTTTCTGAAGGTCAGTCGAGGCTTCTTAATAACGACAAAATTGAAATTGTCCAGTAATTTTCTACTAAACATTCTTTAAAATGAGTATATATAGTACTTCAGTCAAACGACCGGTAACCACAATCCTAATCTTTGTGGCCCTTGTCGTCATGGGTCTCTATTCCCTGACACAGCTGCCGGTCGACCTTTATCCCGAAATGGAACTCCCCTTCATCGGAGTAGTGACATCATATCACGGAGCCAGCGCTTCCGACATAGAGACGAATGTCACACGGCCGGTAGA